>JBDQII010000200.1:0-9114 GCA_040264395.1 Verrucomicrobiota bacterium | reverse complement strand
CCTCTAATGATGCTTGCCTCATGAGAATTTGTCGTTTCCACACACAAGATAATTCACTGCCAAGCATTGGCTATCTGGATGACAGCGATCAAGTCACCGATCTCACTTCCTTTCAGATCACGCAAATGAAGTCATTGTTTGACGCAGAAAAACGTGCCTTGATCCTTGCTCAATTACAGAATATCGACATTCCGAAGTTGGCTTTGCAGGATGTCACACTACTTGCTCCGGTAGATGATCAGGAAGTCTGGGCTGCCGGAGTTACTTATCTACGCAGTAAGACGGCGCGGATGGAAGAATCCGATTTCAGTGCCACCGCCTATGACAAAGTGTATGACGCGTCACGGCCTGAAATTTTCTTTAAATCAATGCCCGGTAAGGTCGTTGCCACGGGTGACGCGGTTGGGATTCGTGCGGATGCCTCATGGAACGTGCCTGAACCTGAACTTGCCCTGGTGATGGATACTCAAGGCAGCGTGGTGGGTTACACCATCGGAAATGACATGAGTTCGCGTGACATTGAAGGCGAAAATCTTTTATACCTTCCACAGGCCAAAATGTATGATCGCAGTTGCTCGCTTGGACCCTGGATTGTTTTCGGACCAGACGAAACGGAAGCTCGACAATGGACCATTGGAGTCAAAATCACCAGGGACGGCAATGGGGTGTTTGAGGGTGAAACATCGATCAACCAGATCAAACGATCTTTCGACGAGCTCTCGGATTATCTGAATCGTTCTCAAAGTTTTCCATCCGGATCGGTTTTACTGACGGGGACAGGTGTGGTTCCTGATGACGATTTTACCCTTGAAGAAGGCGATCACGTCGCCATAAGGGTCTCAGGCATTGGAGAACTGGGTAATCCGGTGACAACAGTCTGAAAACAACCCTGCTTGCTACACGATTTTGCATTGCCTGTGGTGCAAGACAAAACTCAAAGACCTTGACAGTTGACATTGTTTGTAACAAACAAACATTTCAAAATTGTAATAAATGCACATGAATACTGATCAAATGATCCATACAACAACGCGCTGGTTCCTGATATGCGCCATCACCACCCTCACTGGGTTCATGACCCAAGCTCAGCAAGGCGGAGCCATTGAAGAAACCGAAAAACCAAAATGGGAAACCAATGCTTCCGTTGGTTTTACCCTTACTCAGGGCAACAATGATACCTTGCTTGCCACGGCAAGTATCCTCAGTCTTAAAAAATGGGAATTGAATGAATTAAGTTTGACGGCTGACGGCAGTCTGGGTGAGGTCGAAGGGGTCAAGAACAATGAAACCCTTCGAGGCACTGGTCAGTATAATCGTCTTTTTGCCAACGACCGTACGTTTGCTTTGTTGAACCTATCTGCTCTCCATGACGCTATTGCAGATGTTGAATTCCGCGGAACGGTTAGTCCTGGTTTGGGTCATTACTTTTTCAAAGAGGACAAGTTTGAGCTGAGTGGGGAACTGGGGCCTGGTTTTGTCTATGAAAAAGTCGGAGGTATCACCGATCACTACTTGTCCCTTCGTGCCGCCGAATCGGTTAAATACCAGATCAGCGAACGAGCACGGCTCTGGCAGAAACTTGAATACATCCCTCAGGTCGATCACTTCGAAAACTATCTTGTCATAGCGGAAATCGGAATTGACTCAGATCTCACTGAAAAGCTTGGCATGCGTTTTACGATTCAAGACGTCTTTGATAACGAACCCGCGGCAGGACGTAAGAGCAATGATCTAAGGGTTGTTTCCAGTTTGAGATACAAATTTTAATAACCCGTTACCGATCCAATGTCCATGAAACGCTTCGCACCGCGGGCCCGCCATGCGACCCGTTCGAATCATCGGCTTGCATCCGTTGGTTTTCAGTGGTTGCTAACCGTATCGGTTTGCCTTGCGCTTTTTCTGCAAACAGGTTGCCGTACAGGTTATTACGCGGTCATGGAAAAATTCGGTCAACACAAGCGAGATCTGCTTCGCCAATCCTTGATCGATGCCACCGAGCAGCAGCGGGATGTAGAGGAGCAATTTAAAGATGCACTGACACGGCTTCAGGAATTGACTGATTCCAGCGGTGGTGAACTACAGGAGCGTTACGAGGCATTCAAAGCAGAATACGAATCCAGTCAATCGAAAGCCGAACGTGTACAGTCTCATATTCGAGAGGTTGAACGGGTCGCAGATGACTTGTTTGATGAATGGGAGTCAGAGATTGTTGAAATTCAAAGCCCGGGCCTGAGCCGGAAAAGCCGAGCCAAACTTTCTCAAACCAGGGCGAGGTTTGAGAAAATGCGTTCCTCACTTTTACTTGCCGGAAACGCCATTGAACCCGTGCTCATTCAAATGAAAGATTACGTGCTTTACCTCAAGCACAATCTTAATGCGCAAGCCATTGGTTCACTCAAGGAAGAAACGCTTCAAATCGAAGAGGATGTGAGCGATCTGATCAACCAAATGAACCGATCGATTCAGGAGACCGAACACTTCATCGAAATGCTTGAAGTGGAAAGTGACCTCTCAAACTGAAAAAATGATTCAACCCGAGGTAATGGTGGCTTGATCGTTATTTTGATGGCATCCCTTTGATATGAGGAATTTCAAGCGTCTTCATGCATGGAGCGTTTGATGGCCTTCTAATTCATCGTAAAGGTTCTCTTTTCATCAAGGCCGGCAGCATACTGCCGGCCTTTTTATGTTCCATGGAGATACCTCTGGCACAATGCCCTCATCGTAAGCTTGAACTTTTTCGGAAACTTTCCTAGTTTTTCAAAACTCTCTTATTTTTTCGGAATAGCTCTTGGATCATGATATCAAGATTTCCAACTCCAAAAAATTGAACCAATGAATATGATGCTTAAGTTTGATTTGAATGACCTTTCGTGGCGCGGCGTTCTTCGAGAAAAGATACCTGCCACTGCCACGATCTTGCTCTTTGTGTTGTCAATGAGTGTTCTCTGGCCCGGGCAGACCGTTGACGCACAAAATGCCTCTCCCCATGCGTTTCAATTTCAGGAGAATGATCGTATCGCATTCCTTGGAGACACCCTGCTCGAGCGCGAGCAGTCCTGGGGCATGCTGGAATCCAGACTAACCGCCAGGCATCCGCATCATGGACTTATTTTCCGTAATTTCGCCTGGAGTGGTGACAATCCTGGCGGACAATCCCGAGCCAGCTTTGATTGGAGCAAACCCAGAGCCACCTGGCAGGATCTCATCATCCGGGAACTAGAAGCTTTTCAGCCAACCGTGGTTGTGATCGGCTACGGCATGGCTTCGTCTCTGGAAGGCGCTCAGGTTCTTGATCAATTCAACGAAGATTTGAACCGCTTGCTGGATCGGATTCAGGAAAGTTCGAAGCATAAGCAATCGGTGCGCTTGGTTTTAATCAGTCCCGTGAGGCATGAAGCCATGGGAGGAGCGCTTCCTGATCCAACCGCGCATAATCGAGTCCTCAAATCTTACAATTCATCCATTGCTTCCATTGCCAGGCAACGTACCATTCCATTCATTGATTTGTTCCACGACCTTGGTGATGGCCACTCCGATCCCTACAAACGGGCATTCACCGACAATGGGATTCATCCCAATGCCTATGGTTACTCAAGGATTGCGGATCATTTTCAGGCAGTGATGCGATGTAAACCATGGCCCTGGCATCTGGAGATTACTGCCAATGGAACAGTGGGGTCCGGCACAAGGGGGAATCAGGTTTTTGATCTTCGTCGCAGTTCCAATCGCATTGAATTTGAAGTTAGAGACGATTTATTGCCTTATCCCAATCATGATGAGGAAGATGAAATCTATCCTTCAGCCATCACCTCCCGCAGGGTTCGTTTTGAAGGATTGGATGCTGGCTCATGGGCCTTGAAAATAGACGGTCGTACCTATGCCGTGCGATCCGCTTCGCAATGGGGTCAAGGCGAGACGTTTCAGCGGGGCCCTCAATTTGATCAGGCTGAGCAAATGCGGGAACGCATCCTCAAGAAAAATGAACTTTTCTTCCATCGTTTTCGTCCTCAAAACCAGACCTACCTTTTTGGGTTCAGAAAACATGAGCAGGGGCAGAATGCGGTGGAAATTCCTCAGTTCGATCCGATGGTCGCAAAGATAGAATCGGAAATCCATCAACTTGCCATTCCCCGGCGTCATCGGTGGGAACTGGTAAAGGTAGAAAGTTCCGTGACGGAATCGGATGCCCTTGCCTGGAGGAAACCGGTTCCCCCCGCGACTGAAGCGAAGTCAGCCCTTGGAGTGACGCTTTCAACGGATCATGCTGCCGATCAAGGGAAATTCCAGTTGTCACCGGAAGTTGAAATGACCCTCTGGGCTGAAAGCCCTTTGATGAGCAAGCCAATCCAGATTAATTTTGATCCTGAGGGCAGACTCTGGGTGGCTGGTTCTAGCTTGTATCCACAGATCAAACCGGGTGAGGAAGCGAACGACCAGATTCTCATCATGGAAGACACGGATCGAGATGGGATTGCGGATCAAACCACTGTTTTTGCCGAAGGGCTCCTGATGCCAACGGGTATCGAGCCGGGTGATGGTGGGGCATATGTCGGGCAGAGCACCGAATTACTGCACTTGAAAGATACAGATGGTGACGGTCGGGCCGATGAGAAACGGGTAGTCCTTTCTGGTTTTGGTACCGAAGACACCCATCACATACTCCATACCCTGCGTTGGGGGCATGATGGTCAATTGTACATGAACCAGTCGATTTATATCCACAGTCACCTTGAAACGCCCAATGGCTTGGTCCGGTTGAACAGTGGTGGACTGCTGCATCTGCGTCCTTCGAATCTTGATCTTGGCGTTTATTTGCGTGGTTTCTGTAATCCCTGGGGACATCAGTTTGATGAATACGGGCAGTCCTTTGTTACCGACGGAGCGGGTTATCAGGGAATCACTTACGGCGTTCCGGGGGCCATGTATTTTACGTATGCAGGTGGGAGGCGTCTGCTTGACAGTGTCAGTCCAGGCTCCTACCCGAAGTTCTGTGGGCTTGAAATCATTCAAAGCGAACAATGGCCTCAAGACTGGCAAGGTTCAGCCATTACCTGTGACTTCCGTGCGCACCGCATCGTACGTTTTTCCATCAGTGAAAATGAAGCGGGCTATGCGGCGCAGGAGGCTGGAGATCTGGTCCGATCCCTTGATCCGACCTTTCGTCCCATCGACGTCAAGGTTGGTCCCGATGGAGCGCTTTATGTTGCGGACTGGAGCAATCCGATTATTCAGCATGGTGAGGTTGATTTCCGTGATTCACGGCGTGATAAAGTGACGGGTCGTATCTGGCGTATCAGTTATAAGAATCATCCTTTACTTCCACGACCGGGATTGGTCGGCATGTCTGACGGGCAACTCATGGGCGAACTCAAGTCGCCCAACGCCTATCATCGGAAGCAGGCGCGCCGGATCTTGACGGAACGCGGAGATGCGATCCATGGCTCCTTGAGGGATTGGACCGAGCAACATGACGATGAACAAGATCGACTGCAGGCTCTCTGGATGCACCAGTCTCTGGACCAAGTCAACATGCCCCTGCTTGAAGAGCTCCTTCAGGCCGATGATGGCCGTGTTCGTGCCGCGGCTGTCAGGGTGCTTCGCTTCTGGATGAAAGAGGATTCAAACGCTGAAGTTTGGCTGGCTGAACTTGTCCGCGACAAACATCCCCGTGTGCGACTGGAAGCGCTTCGCGCATTATCGCATTTAAAGACAGGCAGTGCCGCAGCCTTGGCATTGTCTGTGTTGCAACATCCCATGGACCGTTTCCTGGATTACGGACTGTGGTTAACCATCAATGATCTGGTAGATCCATGGATACAATCGATTCAAAACGGCACCTGGGACCCGATTGGAAAAGAGGCTGAACTTGAATTCGGGCTTAGTTCCATCCAGCCGGACAAAGCGAGTAAAGTGCTGGAGCCCTTGATTGCCGCCAGGACAAGTGATGAACTGATGGATGGACCCTGGACAAGCCTGATTGCCAAGGCGGGCACCGTCAGTCAACTGAATCGCTTGATGGAGATTGTGCAGGACGATGCTCGTGATGAGATTGCTTTGTTGAAATGTCTGAGTGCGCTGAATGATGCATCTCGAGTGCGACGAGTGAAACCCAGTCGACAGCAGGCTCGCATTGCTCGATTATTCAGTCATCCCAGTCAAAAAGTCCAGATTGCGGCGCTTGATCTAGTAAGGGAATGGAAATTTGCAGGTGCGCTCAATGCTCTGATGGCCACGGCCAAAAATGATGCAGCACAAGAGCAGGTACGCGGGCGTGCGGTTCTGGCATTGGGCGCCATTGGTGGAGACGGCGCATGGAATTCCCTGAAGCTGCTGATCGCTGAGGATCAGCCCGAATCCATTCGACGTCTGGCGACTCAATCGCTGGCTGTGACGAAGCCTGATGCGGCCCTGCCTCATGTATGGGAAACACTTAATGAACTTCAATCGGAAGGCGAGCTTGAAGCTCTCTGGACATATTTGATTCAAAGGCGTCAGGTGCTGAATGAGATGAAATCAGCGATCAAAAGTATTTCACTCAGTCGCAAAGCAGCACAGGCAGGCATCAGGAGTGTTCAGAAAGCAGGCCGCAATGAACCTGAGTTCCTGTTGGCAATCGAAAAGGTTGGCAAGTTGATGAGCGATCAAAGCAATGTGAATCCCGACTCTTTCCTGAAAATGGCTGACTTGGCAGAGAGTAAGGGCGACCCTGCGCGGGGAGAGACTGTCTACCGTAGACCTGAGCTGGGATGCGTTGCCTGTCACGCCATTGGAGGTGTTGGTGGTCAGGTAGGTCCGGATTTGACTTCGATTGGTGCCAGTGCGCCAACAGATTATCTGGTGGAATCTCTGATCGCCCCTAATGCCAAGATCAAGGAAGGCTATCACTCCTTGATTCTTGAGACCAGTGATGGAGAAGAATACAGCGGTATATTGCAATCAGAAAACGGGGACGAATACTTTTTGAGAAATGCCGTTAATCAGATTGTTTCTGTCCCCAAACAGGATGTCACTGAAAAAACAATGGGAGCTTCCATGATGCCTGCTGGATTACTGGAGGTGCTTTCTGATCAAGACAAGCATGATCTGTTGAGTTTCCTCTCCAAGTTGGGTGAACCGGGCCCATTTGATGCGGCGAGGAACAATGTGGCGCGTCGCTGGAAGTTACGTGCCGGCCGCCATACGGATGAGCAATTTGGCATTGAGCGCATTATCGGGGACACCTCGGGCTCCGCCTGGAATCCCGCTGATACTCTGGTGGATGGGCGGCTGCTGCAGCCCATCATGGCAGAAGCCTTGCGACTGAGAAATATCAATCAGGTAACCAGTTTGATCGGTCTGATGGCGACGGCTTCATTTGAAACCACAGGAGAGCGCGTGACGATCAATATCAATGCCAATGATGACACTCGCCTTTGGATTGATGGGCGTGAGTTTGAATATAAGCGTGAGTTGTCCACTAGTCTTCCAGCTGGAAAGCACACGATGGTACTACAGTTGAATCCAGGTAACCTACCCTCGTTCCTGCGCTCAGAAATAGAGGGAGCCACATTTGTCTCAAATGAGTGAAAAGTCAGAATCATTGCCGATTTTTCTACTCTCTGGTGACTTTTGCGCTTGTACACTTCAAAATGCATTAAAAGTGTAACACGTTTCAGATGTGTGAGTTGTGTGTTAATTTTCTCATAAATAATACGGCACGGTAAATGCTTTATACCTACCATTCAGGCTTTTTTCATGATGAAATTGAAAAGCGAAGCTTGAATGAAGATGAGCGATGGTTTTTCGTGCGAGTTTGACGAGTGTCAGCAACAATAAGATCCCATTCACCTGGAAATTATTTCGCGTCTCCCAGTGGAGATACAGGGAAACCATCGCTCCTTCTCATTAAAAAATAGACCTTAAAAAAATGGCCCGCCTACTCAACGGAAAACGTTTTCTAGGTGTAGTTCGGTGGTAATCACAACGGAGTGAGTTCAAATGGATTTGATATTGATGATAGGTTTTTTAACTGTGGGAATCGTATTGTATTTTCTGGATCCCACTCGCTCTATCTAGCGGAGCGCATGGGGGGAGTGATGACCGCCCCTTGATTCCTCAATAACTTGGTTTCGCACTCAATAATGCTGCTCTGGCTTGAAGCGACTCGCTGCCACAACTCGGACTTTGTTTTTCAAAATTCCTCCTCGTCTCTTTGCGTGATCGAATGATCTTGCATGCGCTTCTTTTTCCCTCAAGAGTATGCCCCCTAATCTATCGTGGGCATGAACGCATTGTCCTTCGGTGGTGCCACAGGATAGACGATACATGACGCGTTTCATTCACACTATAACAAGCATTGGGCTGGCCTTGGGGATTTTAACGGGCTGCGGCCCGGCTGCTGAAGAAAAAACGGGAGGTCGCCCCCCCATGCGGCCAACGCAAGTCGTTGCCGTGACTGCCAAGGTAGAAAAGGTAGCCGACACTTTGTCTCTGATTGGAACCGTTGCTGGCGAGGAGATGGTGGAACTCAAGTCGGAAACTGCTGGTATCATTGAAGCCATTCATTTTCTGGAAGGCCAAAAAGTCAAGAAAGGACAGCTTCTCATCGAACTCGATCGTGCCAAAATAAACGCAACTTTGCTAGAAACAGAAGCTAATCTTGCACTGAGTAAATCCAATTACCTCCGCAATAAGGAGTTGTTTGAAAGTAAATTGATCTCACGGCAGGAATTTGATCAAACCAAGACTCAGTTTGAAGCGCAGCAGGCTCTCGTTAATCTGCGTCGACGTCAGCTTCAGGATACGCGCATTACGGCTCCTTTCGATGGCACGGTAGGGGAGCGACCAGTCAGTCCCGGCCAGGTAATTTCGCCGAATACCACGCTGACCTGGCTGGTTGCACTCGATATCGTCAACGTGGAATTCAATGTGCCAGAACGATTCCTGAGTGTCTGCAGGACAGGGCAGACCATTCAGGTTGAAGTAGCCGCCTACCCTGAACAAACGTTTTCCGGTTCCGTTTTCTTCGTGGCTCCTTACGTTGATACAGAGCTTCGTACCACTCTGATCAAGGCTGCGGTCCCTAATCCGGAGGGTCTCCTCAAACCTGGCATGTTTGCTACGCTGGATCTG
>JBDQII010000199.1:0-9126 GCA_040264395.1 Verrucomicrobiota bacterium | reverse complement strand
CATTCCCGTTTCCCTCCCCGGACTGGCCTTGTACGGTGTATTCCTGTTGAGCACTTTTTCTTTGAAGATGAATCATTTGGGGAAGGCCAGACGATCACTGAATGCACAGACTGTTTGCGCGTTCAGTGTGCTTGCGGCAGCGATTTGGTTTGTAGGCGTCCAAGCTTTCAAAATCAAGGCATTTTGTCCTTATTGTTGTACGGCACATCTACTGGCGAGTATGGCTTCTATTCTCTTCTTGGCAAAAGCGAATTTTATCGGCTCAAAACTATCCGTAAGACTGAACTTCACCAGAGGTGCAGCTGCAGGTGTTGGTTTGGTAGCTGCGATTGCATTGATCCAGATCTTGCTTCCAAAGGAACAAAGCGCACCAGAAATCGTCGATCTTTCAGCAAACCCTGCTCCAGAAGGTAATCAAGCTGCAGCCCCTGCGGCAGTGATTCAGAATGCATCCATACCCGATGAACCAAAAGGCAGCATTCAGTCGGCAGACTTGAGCCAACCCACCATTACGAAACGCATATTTTCCAAACCTTTATTGATCCCACGAAGCAATTTCAAAATGGAGACCACCGGATTGCCCACACTTGGCGATCTGGATGCACCACACAGGATCGCTTGTATCTTCGATTATACTTGCCATCACTGTCGTAATTTACACGGATTCATCCGCCAGCTTTTGGTGAAATATAATGGACAATTCTCAAGCCTGATGATTCCCATGCCTCTGGATGCCAAATGTAATCGGTTGATGAAAAAAACTCCAAAAGATCATCAAAATGCATGCGAATACGCCAAGCTATGCCTTGCAGTCCACCATGTAGCTCCCGAAAAATATGATGCATTTGACTCATGGCTGTTCAGCAACCACAGATCCGTCAAGACGGTTGCGACGGTCATGAAGCATGTGCAACAATTGGTGGGTGCCGAAAAACTGCAGGAAGCCTTGCAAAGCTCAACGCTGAAAGAGCAGCTGGAATCAAACATCACCGCATACGAAACCACTTCCAAAACAGGGCGCAAATCGTCCATGCCGCAAACGATCATCGGCTCTCAAGTGGTTTTTGGCCCACCTCCCAATGTAGAAGCATTGGACAAAATTCTGAGGCAAATCCTGAAGGTCAAATAAAGAAGGCAAACGCTCTAATAGACGGCCTCAATTTCTGACTGATCGCCTTTCAGAGGGTAAGTATTTACCTTGCCCCCCGGCCATTTCACCCAGAGAGCCCTGGCCTTGTTTTTTCCATGAAGCACGGTCACCGGACTGTTTTGAGAATACCATCCATTGCCCGCCTGCACTTCTCTCAAAGGCCCCATCGAATCATCATAATCTACGAGTCTTAATTGCGATCCAATACCATGGGGATTTGCTTCTGTATGATTTAAACGGACTCTCACTCCTTGTTTGGAATCAGATTGATTGAGATACAATTGGGTCGCTCCTTCATTCTGGGTCACAACAAAATCAAGGCGGCCATCCTGATTGAAGTCAGCCACTGCCAAACCTCGCGCATTCCCATGCGCTTTCACTCCTGATTCTGCTTCATCCAACACATTGAATTGGCCATCGCCTTTACCAATCAAGATCATTACCCGTCCCTGATTCTGAGGAGGCATGCCTTCTCTCACATGCGATTGATTCTGACCAAGGACTACATCTTCTATCCCATCGCCATTGAAATCTCCCACCTGAAGCCCAAACACAGGAGCCCATTGAACCTCCTTGGGCAGAACAACCTTTTGAAAGGTCCCGTTACCCGAATTCAAAAACAAGCAAGTATCCAGTGTGGACGCCTGCAGGGCAGTGAGAGATTCCCAATAATGGGCAAATAACTCACGAACAGTTAACGAGCTGTAACGAGTATTATTACCTGCAAGCTTAAAAAGAAACGGTAATTGAGCTCCCAGTTCGGATAAGTAACGCTTGGGAAAGATAAGTTTTTGCTGGTGATATTCGGTTTCAATAATTTCGCGAACACCCGTCTTGAGAATATCTCCGTGATACATGTTTAGTGGAGATTTCCCTGTTGCCTGCCAGTCACTGTTTCTCCCCCAGTTACCTACGATCAAATCAGGAAAACCATTCCCGTCCATGTCACCTGAAACAACCCCTCCCCATAATCCCGTGTGCGCACCCAAACCCCACGCATCGGTTCGATCCTCCAGCTTGCCTCTTGTATTTTGCAGCACTCTGACAAGTCCCCATTCTGTTGCAATGATCAATTCGGAAAATCCATCTCCATTGAGATCACTCCAAACAGCACCTCTGGATCGCTGAATGGAACGCAGCAAATCTTCATGGCCTGAATCAAGTCGCCACCCGTTTTCATCCTGGTGTACCAATTGTGAAGGATGTGACAGCGGATAATGACGGCTCATATATGTCCCTCCCATGAAAACAGTCAAACTACCTTGACCATTCAAGGGAGCTGCAACCATCGGCCCAACACCAGTGAGCGCTGTGGAAAACAGGCTTCGGTGCTGCCCCTTTAGATTCAACTCCATCAGGGCTGGCTGCCTGAGTGCCTCATAGCCGGTTTGTGCTAAAAACAAATGAATTCGATTTCCGGGAACAGGCATCCCAAGCATCCCTGAGGAATCATTGATCAATCGAAAGTCGAATTCTTTGGTCTCAAAGTCGGCATCTCCTTTTCCTATGTGCAGTGTTGGATGCTGACCTTTTTCACCTCCGATCAAGATATCTGTGATTTTATCTCCATTGACGTCCATGCAGATCACGCCGGGGCCATGATGACTCAATGCGTAGGGAAGTAATGGTTGCTTGGCGAAGTCATCGGAAAACGCGGACCTGGAAGTATGACTCAACTTCAATGAGGCATCACGGAACAGAGAAATGAGGGCGGATTGATCCGTTGGAATATCCACCAGATCGCTCAATTTATCTGATGCTTCTGGTTGATGAACGGTATAACGATGGTTAGGTTCGAGGCCCTCCAAGAATGAAGATGTTCCATCGGGCCATACAACCGTCAAGGTTGATGCTTCTTTAGAAGATAGCATTGCAAAAACTTGTTCGGTATCCCCGCCTGACAGATACCGACCGCCCGATACAATGGATCGCGTCACACTGTTCGACTTGCCATCGTTGAGCACCATTTTGCTACCGATGGCCTGAGTGTTGGAGGGGCTCCCTTTAAGCCGGATAGCCACTCGATCTTTGGAGGCATCATTACGAAATAACCGCGCAGAACCATTCAAACAGTTGAGCACCAGATCCCAATCACCATCACCATCCAGATCGCCAACAGCAAATCCCTGATGGATCCCCTTCTTTGCTGTCCCCCATAGATGAGTCACTTCTTCAAACGTGCCGTTACCTTTGCCACGATAGGCCACAACCGGCATTTCAAGTTTAGGATAAAGTTCAATATGTTGCATCATTTCATCCGTAAATGCCTTCTGCCGCGCAGCGTCGGTGGAGTAACGATCCCATGAATGCTGACGCGATTGAATCAGGCGAAGGGTATCAGAATCCTGCATATCGTGGGGGTAACCTGCCGAGATAAGCAAATCATCGATCCCATCCAAATCGGCATCCATGAAGATCGGACACCAGGACCAATCCGATGCCTCCAAACCGGCAAAATGCGAGATTTCGGTGAATGTCCCCTTACCATTTCCCGTGAACAAGGTATTGTATGGTAATTGAGGTCTTGGACCGTTCAATGTTGGTATGCCACCAACCATACTCTCGGCAGGTTGCTGCCTTTTCTTCAGCACAGGATCACGACTGAGCATATCAACCACGAATAGATCCACATGTCCATCCCGGTTTGTATCTGCCCCATCTACCCCCATTGAACTCAGTGAAGTGATATTCAAAGCCTCACCGGAAAGTGCGTCAAAACCTCCCTGACCATCATTGATCCATATTCTGTCAGGAGTCCAATAATCGTTGCATACATACAAATCGACGTGACCATCTCCATTCAAATCCCTGAACATTGCGGACAAGCCCCAATCCTTGGGCGCCGCTTTCAAACTTCGCCCATTCTCACGAAAAGCACCTGAGGTCCAGTCTACAGGAGTCATTTTTCCTGAACCATTATTGAGGTATAGAATGTCAGGCTCGCCATATTCATGGAGTTGTCCCTCATGGATAAAAACCCGATCACTCAACTCTTCGGATGGCATCAACTTCCCCCTCACCCGCCTGACTGGCACCCGCGCTTGATCTCGAATATCATTGGATCGGTAATTTGCGACATAAAGATCAAGGGTACCATTTCCATCGACGTCCGCCAGCGCCATGCTTGTTGCTCCGAATTCAGATCCGGTGCCGACCTTTTGCGTTGCATCTTCAAACTCGAGTCCACCTTGGTTGAAAAACGCTCGCACTCCCATTCCAACGGTACTCAGGAGTAAATCAAGATATCCGTCACCGTTTAAATCAGCGAAGACAGCACCACGGCAAGGAGCCCCTGGGTTTTGAAGAGAGGGTGGAATCGATACTTTCTCAAACTTCCATTGACCGAGATTTCGATAAAGGTGATTGGGCGAATCGATTCCACAAAAAAACAAATCAGGGAGTCCGTCATTATCCCAATCACCCACTGCAACGCCAGAGCCATTGAACAAAACACGATTGGCTGCCCCTTTCCGAGGATCCAGATCATTACGAAAGGAAACCTGTGTTTCCACAGCATTCATCAAGGTAAATCCAGGGCCTTGATCACCTACAGCTTTTAAGGATGTTACTTCGACTTGTAATTCTTCCGCAGACAGCCCTGGCACACAGGAAAGAGCATAACAGAAGAGAAAACACCAGAGACTTCGATTCAGGACATGAAGAAACATTTTCACCAAGTATTTGCCGCTGTTAAAAACGGAGTATTAAAATTCCCTTAACTGGGTATGACACCGGCGGTTAATAATCCTCTTTTGCAAGACTTACACAAATAATCTCTTTGTCATTTCGAACATAAATATTCTGATGCGCAAACGCGGGATGGCTCCAGACAACGTCGCGGCCAAAGGCTTCATTGGTCGGATCCAGAAGGTGAGCTCGGCTGATTTCGTGATATGATTCAGGTGTAAGCCGGGCAAGGATCAAATCCCCTGTCTCACTGAATAGAAAATAGCGGTCCTCATGTTTGACGACAAAGGCAGTCCCATGGCGCCCTGTATTCCCTTCACCAATCGTAGGCTGATGCGTTTCCCAGAGGCGCTCTCCATCTTCAAGTCTTACCGCCATGAATGCACTTGATTCAACATCGCAACCATAAATGATGCCGTCTTCGATAAAGGGAGTCACATTGACGGAATAAAGAGCATTCCGAGCATTTCCCCTCCACGCAATCCTGGCACCGGGCTTGAGGGGATCCAACTCAATCATCGCCCCGACATTTCCAATGGCACTGACGAATAAGGAATCTTCATATAATCTTGGAGCCGCAATGGAGAGGTTGTAGCCAGGTTTCAGAGGAATGGACCAGTGGGATTCACCTGTTTCGGGATTGAGACTGTTCAATGATTCGGGATGCCAGATGAGTAACTGCGAAACACCTCCATGCTCAATCCAGGTTGGTGGACCGTAACCAGGTTCCGGAGCCGACAGAGCACACCATTTTTCATCCCCTGTATCCGCATCAAATGCCACTAACACACTTCCCTCTCCTCCTACTAAACTGTAGAGAGTATCCCCTTTGGCCAGAGGATGACTTGAAAAACCCCAGATCGGCGTTTCAAGGTCATACTCTTTTTTGAAATCCTTTTGCCAAATCAGCTTTCCGTCTTTCGCAGACAAGCAACTCAATCGCCCCTCGGCGCCAAGAATATAAACTTTGTCCTGATGCACCGTGGGCGTGCTGCGCGGACCAGCCGCGTAGGATAGATTGTAGTACTGTATGTAATCATATACCCACTCAGTGGCACCTGTCGCGGCATCCAGACAAAGCAAGCGTTCGCGACCCTCCAACAGGTTTTTACCACTGGGATTATTTTTCAGTTGCCCCTCTTTTTTGACGTAGTCGAAAAGATAAACCTTTCCATCAGCCACGGCCGGCCCTGAGTATCCAAGCCCTACTTTGACACGCCAAATACGCTTGAGCCCGGTCTCAGGAAACGACTCAACAATTCCCTGCTCCTGCCAGATACTGGCACGGTCAGGCCCCATCCACTGTGGCCAATCCGTCGCGTGAGCAAAATAAAGACCTGAAACTAAAAGGGACAGAAGGCAGATCTGGAAGGAAAACCATTGCATGGGCTGTGTGGTAATTTGAAACATGATTTTGGCAGCCTAATCGGCTTCTACTAAAAAATAAAATGAAAGATGCGTGTATTTCTGTGCGGATTTACTTGGCGTGATTCAACGATTCAACGCGTTTCCACTTGTGATTGCCGAAGCGCATCCAGGGAAACCAAGCGGGGCTCCCATTGAGTGATAACAGGTGTTTTGGCAATCACGTATCCGCCCGATCCCGACTGTGTGGATTGTCTGATCTGGGCCGCCAATTCCTCTGGAGATACTTCCCACCCCTGAAGCACTGTGATGAGTCGTCTGGCTTCAACGCTCGACCGATCATAACGTTTCATCTCGGTTTGAAAACTGCTGATCGCCGATGAAACCCATCCTGCCGTTTCGTTGTAATGATCCAGATCCCGACCCAGATCCTTGTATGTGAGCAGGGCACCCAACCGTGCGCATTGTTTTGACAGGGGTTCTAATTGTTTAGACCACTCCCGCCAGCATGCCCCACCATAGCACCCTACACCTGCGCACCAGCCATCCTTATCATGCGCTTCACATTCAGACGCCCATACAGGAATGCATTCCAAATGTGGAAAAGCTTTTTGAATCTGCTGAACAAATCGAGCGGGAGTATCGTGACCGAGCTGTTCGGCTGTTTTTTTCGGCCCATAATCGGTGGTCCAACGGCAGAGCGGATGCCCACACCCACAAGCAGATGGAGCGCCCTGAAGGGCATTCAAAAACACACCCTCTGACACAGGCCAGGTTTCGAGCAATTTTTGAACCTTGCTTGCCTGTGCTTCAAACGCACCTCGGTAAAAAATCGGCACCCATGGAAAGACCTTGACCATTTGATGATCTCTCTCCTTGGGGAAGTTCGTATGGAACCGTCGCCATTCGGGATGCCCCTGGATACTGGCCATCCACTCCGGGTGACTTGTCGCCAGTTCAGCATCACGCGCTATTTCAATCCAGTAGAAGATACTGATGCCATTTTCCTGACACCGTTTGAGATCAACGATCTGCTGGGCATTGGGTGCTTGCCGAATCGAAAGAATCAGCTGTTGGACATGTTGACGATTGATCTCATCAGCATCCAATGTTGCCAAGTCATCAGCGTCAATCAGCCATGCCCGGAAAGGGGCATCAGTAGCAAGCACATGGAAGCAGGCGCAAAGGATCAGGCACCCAAGTGCTGATTTACTAAAAAGCGTCATTCTCATGGTTGGGTATCAGGTTTGAACCAGGAGGTTTCGGGATACTCAGCTTTCCAGGCATCATCGCGACATTGGATACTGGAAATCCATTCCAGTTCAGTCCCACGCATGGGCCCATCCACGGCACGACCTGCCAATGTCCAGCGACTGTTTGTTTCGTTGTCCATGAAAGGTGCCGTTTCAGGCGCAACCGTATCTGCTCGAAAGGTGAGAAGCTTGTCATTGGCAGTCCGCTTCCATGCCACACCCGACTGTGTTGGACCATACCAAAAAATAGTTACAGGCATATCATCGATCACATCATTATAACAAACACGCTCTTTGCGCAGAGGCAAGGGATAGGCCCGACTGGAACCGTAAGCCTCAACCCCAATGACCAGATCTTCGATAATCTCAGCTGTCCTGGCTTTACCACGAACTTGCCAATGATCCACTGCTGGCAGCTTGACCACAGAATATGTATCACCTTCAAAAAGATTATACGCCGTGGATTCAGGATGAAGCATGAGCCAATGGCCCCATGTCGTCGGGGCGGAGGGGACTCGCTTCAATTGTTTGCCTTTTCCCGGTCCATCCAACGCTCTGCCGCTCAAAGCTGACCAGATAGTGCCTTCCTTATCCCGGACGAGCATTACCCCATCACGCCAACCGTAAAATTCATAACCATAGTCTTTCTGATAAGAAGCCACATATCCACCTTCTGGATCATAAAAAAAGAGACCATAAGTATCATTGATGATGCGAGGGCCAGCCAGGAAATGACGCAAGGGTATGGTTCCCCCGTTGTGAGGCCCACGCAGCCAGGCAATGACTTTGTCATCGGGTTTGACGAACCCTTTTCGGTTCTCAGTTGAAACATAAGAACAGGGAGGCTCCGTCAACGACTCAAACAAATGAGGCTTGATGATCCAATTGCTATTTGCATCTGCAGCACCCATGACAATAGGCAAAACAACTCCGAGCATTAACCCGATGACGCCGCCCCCGATAGATAGACGATTTATGTTCATAAAAATTTGATCTTTGGTGAATCATAATTTGTAAAAGAAGAGATACCTTCAAACCGAAGGAACGCAACTCAAAGTAGCACTCAAAATACCTGTTTTTTGAATACATATGGGAACAAGATGCGGACAACAGTTTTTGCTTTCGCTCAGGTTTGTTATTCCTTCATATCTGTCACTTGAGACCTGAGAAAGGGGGTGGTTCAGAAAATGAGTGCTAAGGCCATTGGAATGGTATCGATGATCGATTAGCACGATAGACCTTCGTGTTCGATCGACAGAGAAAATTAAAAATGCCCGCCAAAATTCCCAATACCGCAAGGCCTGGCGTTCCAGGCTCCGGTATAGCGATGTGCACTCCTGAAAAATTCGAGGGCAAGGAAGCAGGATTATCCATGTTCCCAAGGGTCACTGAAAAAGGATCTGAAACCCCTTTCAAAAATGGATCATTTGAATCCCATGCAGCGACACTCAGATCCACCTTACCGATAATACCATCGATGATCCGGGGCCCTGATGCGAACAAACCCGCCCCAGAAACACTACCTGGGTGGCCCAGCAATGTTCCATCAGGCAATGCAAATGATACCCGCCATGCGATTCCTACCGGTTTACCATTCAAGGTCACAAGCCCACCGCTGTTGATGTTGGATAATTGAATAACACCTTGAGCGCTGGCATCAGCAAACGCGAT
>JBDQII010000198.1:0-9136 GCA_040264395.1 Verrucomicrobiota bacterium | reverse complement strand
TTTTGCTTTCACTGTCTTTTATGCCTATATCCATTTTTCTCAGTATTTCTTGATATGGAATGCAGCTATTCCCGAAGAAACTTTCTGGTACGTCAAACGTGAGAATGGTATCTGGGAGAGCATCGGTTATCTGATCATTTTCGGACATTTCTTTGTTCCTTTCCTGGCGATGCTTCGCATAGACGTTAAGAAATCGCTCATCATCATGGGGCCACTTGCCATCTGGGCCTGGTTGATGCATTACGCAGACATGACTTACAACATCAAACCAGTGCTGGATCCGGAAGGCGGTAACATCAGTCTGAGTGGATTTGTTCAAAGTATCGCAGCCTTTGCTTTTATTGGCGGTGTTCTGGCCAAAGGCTTTTTGAAATCATTTATCAGCCATCCTCCTTTCCCTCAGAAGGACCCTCGCATCGCTGAGGCCATGGGAGTTTATGTAGAATTGGAATCCGAGGCGGCTAATAAGACTAAATCTGCGGACGCATGATTTTCATAGGATGACACAAATCCAGAATATTTCCTGATTAATGAGAACAAGCATCAGTAATAAACAGAATATGCGAGGCGTTGCTTTCGTTTATTTCGTGGGGATCATGGCCACGTTTTTCATCATGGCCTTTCTTATTTGGGTCACCAAGGAATACACACAGCCCAGAGCAATCTCTGCAAATCGCGCGAATGAGCGTGCAGAAAATTTGCAAACTGTCAAAGAAGCAGTAGCTCCCTTGTTGAATGAATACGGTTGGCAAGATCAGGAAAAAGGTTTTGTAAGGGTGCCCATCAAACGCGCGATGGAACTCACGGTCAAAGAGTGGCAAAATCCTGCCAAAGCCAGATTGGAATTGATTTCCAGAATGGAAAAGGCAACTGCGCTCCCACCACCGCCACCCGAAGAACCCAGTGCTTTTGAATAATAAACCGGTCAATATTAAATCAATGACGTTGCTGAACAAGTAAACGGTATGGACGTTACTCAATCATCTAAATCACCATCTGACTGGACGGAAATCGATTCATCTTATCGTTTTCCAACACTCTTCCTTGCATCCAAAGCAGTAGGTTGGCTTTTGTTAGGAAGTATTTTTTCTCTCATTGCATCCATCAAGATGCACTCACCAAGTTTTCTGGCAAGCTGCCCATGGGTGACCTACGGGGTCATGATTCCGGCTGCCTTGAACGCGGTCGTTTATGGATTTGCTCTTCAAGGTGCATTTGCAGCCTTATTGTGGATCACCATGCGATTGGGGCAAGTCAAGTTGGTTGGACCTGGTTACCTGTTCATTGGATCCGCGCTCTGGAACATTGGTGTGCTCCTGGGGGTCATCGGCATCATGGCAGGGCATAGTTCGGGCCACACTTACCTGGAAATGCCCGGTTTCGTTTCGCCTATCTTATTTGCCGCCTACACGCTTATCGGAGGGATCGCGCTGGTGACCTTTCACAAACGACAAGTACGCGAGCTTTACCCATCCCAGTGGTTTATTTTTGCCGCCCTCTATTGGTTTCCATGGATATTGACCGCTGGCAGTTACTTGCTCGTCATCTCCCCCGTCAGGGGAGTGACTCAAATGATCATTGGTGGTTGGTATGCATCCGGATTGAATGTCATCGTGCTCGGTTTTGTTGGCATTGCCATCATTCAATACATGTTGCCCAAGTTAACCAAGCGAGATTTGCACAATGGTTATCTTTCATTGTTTTCCTTCTGGATCATTATGCTTTTTGGTGGATTCACTGGTCTGTTGCCCGGGCAATCACTTCCATCCTGGGTGGGATCGCTCAGTGCTGTATGCAGCGTCTTCGTCGCATTTGCCTGGTTGGTTCTCGGCTATAACATTTATCGAACCATTGGGGGCGCTTCCGGTAAAACGGGTGGTCTTTCCTACAAATTCATTTATTTCTCCGCTGCTGCGGGGCTGCTATCCGCCGTGTTGACCGCCTGGGCTTCCCGAGCCTCTGCTGCAGATGTCGTTCAGTTTACTTTATTCCTTCCTGGCTTGAAATGGTTGCATCTTTACGGGTTTGTTGGAATGGGATTACTCGGGTGTTTTTACTATTTTCTTCCAAAAATTACCGGAACCGAATGGTCGAGACCGGGGCAATGGACCGCTATTTTCTGGACTTATGCCATTGGGACAACTTTGGTGGGAATCGCTTTTCTGGTTGGGGGATGGAAGCACGGTAAAGGTTTAATTGACCCAGAAACTCCTTTCATGGACGTGGTCCGTGGAGGTATTGCTCCTTTTGTGCGAATCAGCACCGTCGGTGAATTGCTAGTTTTTGTAGCAGCCGCCTTACTCTGTTGGAACGTCGCAATCTTGTTTTGTAGAACTTATTGCTCCTGCTTATGTTTGGGAGGCCTTTCACAGGACAAGGCTGGAATTTCCAGTGAAACAAAGAAATCTCAACCCAAAAAAAGTTCGAAAAACAAATAATGAATCAGGGTCCCTTACTTTTTTTAAGCGTGTTTTGCGCCATGGCTGCCTCTTGGATGGGCTTCGTGCTGATGCCTCAAGTTCAGCTCGGTAACCAGTCCACACGACTCGTCAAAGAAATTGGCAGGCATTATCCTGCTGAGCGTGGAGGCATAGCGGTCAAAGGTCACGATGTTTACCGCGCTGCGGGCTGTGTATCCTGTCACACCCAACAGGTCCGACAAACCGGTTTCATCTTCGACATTGTGTTGACTGATGCTGGGGATTTCACCGACTTGGTTACGTCACTCGTTCAACAAGCCAATGGTGATCTGTCCGATCAACAGGCCGCAGATATTGTTGCTAATGCACCGAAGACAATCTTGGAGGGTGTGTCGAAACAAACGGTCGACAGTATCGCTTTTTTGTTTAAAGACAGCGGTGGCAAAGTTGCTGCGAACATCCGACCCACAGGACCGGATATTGATCGCGGATGGGGCCCTCGCCAGACCGTTGGACTGGATTATTTGTTTGATGAACCTGTATTAATGGGCAGCCAACGTATTGGTCCTGACCTGGCAGATGTTGGCTCTCGTCTGGCAGATAGAAATTGGCATTTACTGCATCTTTACCATCCTCGCACGGTTGTTGAAAAGTCGATCATGCCCGCTTATCCCTATTTATTTGAAACACGTGAAATCGGCGATTCACCTTCCCCAGACGCGTTGGCGCTGAAAGGTGAATTTGCCCCTGAAGAAGGGATGGAAGTGGTGCCCACCCCAGAGGCAAACGCGTTGGTTGAATACCTCCTCAGCCTCCGAATCTTTCACCCCGTTTTTGAAGCCCCTTATTTATTTACCCAAGCTGAACCCAGTGAAAACATCGATTCGGAAATGGAGCCGGCTGAATGAGTGCAAAGCCTAAGAAAACTGTCCATAAGAAAAAGCACGCAGATGAACGTGAACCAGGGGTACATCAGGAACCCGTTCCCGTCCTGTTATTTGTCATTCTGCTGCTTCTTGCTTTTTGGGGAATGATGTATCTGCATACCAATGCAGGTGGTTTCAATCGCTATGTTTATGGCCCATTTGAGTCATATGCCATGGTTTCCGACGTCCAACCGGGGAGTTCGGATGATCCAATGAAGCGTGGAGCTGATGTTTACAAAAGCATCTGCCTTCCCTGCCACCAGGCATCAGGTTTGGGAGCTCCCGGGCAATTCCCTCCTCTTGCTGGTTCCGATTGGGTGAATGTAGAAGGTCCCAACCGCATGCTTCGTATCGTAATCAACGGTCTGAGCGGTCCTGTTGAAGTCAACGGGCAAAGTTGGTCTGGTGCCATGCCCGGGTTTGGCGATGTGATCGCTTCTGACGAAGACCTGGCAGCTGTGATCACGTATGTCCGTAATTCATGGGGAAACGAGGCGAGTGTTTGCACTCCTGAAGAGGCAGCATTAGTGCGATCAGAATCAGCAGATCGTGGTCGCCCATGGTCCAGTCCCGAATTACTCAACCTCTCTCTTGAAGTCCAGTAGTCGGCACTGAGTTATCCAGCTCAAGTCAGAATCGCTAGTTTACATCACGGGCTTCTTGCGTCATCAATAGCATCCATGTCTCATGTTGGTATAGGTTATGACGTTCACCGTCTCAAGGAAGGGCGCAAGCTTATTCTTGGCGGTGTAGAAATTTCGCACGACAAGGGGTTGGACGGTCATTCCGATGCTGATGTAGTCCTACACGCTTTATGCGATGCAATTTTTGGAGCACTTGGTGAGCAAGACATTGGTCAGTTTTTCTCCAATACTGATCCTAGATGGAAAGACGCTCCCAGTAGCCTATTTCTGGATGAAGCGGGCAAACACATCAAGCTTCGTGAGGGTAAATTGATCAATGTAGACATTACGGTGATCGCGGAAGAACCCAAAATAAATCCCCACGTCAACGAAATGAAATTGATCATCGCAGAATCCCTCGATATCAATCCTTGCAAGGTATGTGTCAAAGCCACTACCAACGAGCGCATCGGTTTCATCGGTCGAGGTGAGGGTATGGCTGCCATGGCTGTCGTCAGTATCAAGCTTCCTGAAGCTTAAGACTGCCCCCTGGTAAATACCTGAGCGTTTACTCCAGAACTTCACACCTGCGCTGAATGTTTCATTACACGAGGTATTGATGTGTTATTCAACTCTACCAGAATGGAGTGTTTTCCTCCTGAAGCGGGTCTTCGTAGGGTTACAAAGCCTTCAATTCTCAGACCTGACCGCTTTTATCGGTAAGGTTGATTAAGTTCAACCTTAGGTCGTTTTCGTCGGGCACGTAGCTTCATGTTGATTATTTCAACCGCGAGCGAAAAGGCCATGGCAAAATAGATATAGCCCTTTTCCACTTCGACGTGGAATCCTTCCAGGGTCAGGACAAAACCGATCAAAATCAGGAAACTGAGTGCGAGAACTTTAAGGCTAGGGTGCTTGTCGATGAACTTACTCACGGTGTTAACGAAAATAAGCATGACGATCATCGCAATAATGACGGCAGTGATCATTACTGGCACCTCATCCACCATGCCGACCGCCGTGATAACTGAATCCAGAGAAAATACGACATCCAGGATCATGATTTGGAATAAGACACTACCCATGGTTGCAGTCATTCCTCTGGTTTTGTGTCCATCTTCTCCTTCGAGCTTATCGTGGATTTCATGAGTGGCCTTACCAATCAGAAACAATCCGCCAAAAAGCAGAATCAGGTCGCGACCTCCAAAAGATTTGCCAAGTATGGTAAACAATGGTGTGGTTAGCTTGGCCATCCAGGCGATTCCCATCAGTAATATGATCCTGGAGATAAGAGCAAGCGCCAGTCCAATTTTGCGCGCTTTGTCTTGTTCTTCTTTGGGAAGTTTACTTGCAAGAATTGAGATGAAGACGATGTTGTCAATCCCTAGCACAATTTCCAATAATGTCAGTGTCAGCAAGCTGACCCAAATCTCTGGTGATGTAATCCACTCCATATTGTTTCCAAATCCTACATTATTTTTTTTTCAGAAAAAATCAAACTATCAAAAACTAGAATAAATTCCCAACAGCCATTCCGATCACGCTCATTGGTCCTTGATCTTCGAGGCTTTCAGTTGCTTTGTTGACTTTTTGAAGCGTGGTAGTGGCATTCTTCAGCAGTGAGGGGTCGTTGATCAACATGCCGATGCTGCCTTCTCCTTGATTTAATTTAATTAGAATCTCCTTCAGGTTGTTCATGGCAAGAGTGGATTCTTTGTAAAGTGTATCATCGGTTGTGAGTTTCCCCAAAGTTCCAACACCATTATTTAGCTTTGCTACAATATTTTTTGCATCCTTAACTGCCAGATTAATTTCATTTGTGGTTTGCTCAAGCTTGTTGACTGTGGCTGTTGCGGATTGATAGAACTCTGGGTCAGAAATTAGTTTTCCGATCGTTCCTTCTCCTTTGGCAATTTCGTGTGAGACTTTTTCAAAATTAGAAAGCATGGCGGTAAGCTTGTCTTTATTTTCCTTAATCAAATCTCCGAGAGGGCCTAGTATATCGCCGAAGGTATCTCCGGAAAATGAGGTGCTCATGTTTTCCACACCATCAGCTACACCCTCGAGCTTGGCCATCAACGTGCTTAGATCGGGTTGCTCTCGTGTTGTCAGCACCGTACCATTTTCAATAGGGAGTCCTGAGTCACCGAACTTGATTGCTACATAGTGTTGGCCCATCAATCCTTCAAATTGAATCGATGCCTCACTGTCTGTTCGAATCGCCGCCTGCTTGTCCTGGTCAATCTCCAGCTTCACCAGAACTTTATTGGAATCAAAGGCGATTGTCGCGACACGCCCTACCTTAACCCCCGCCACTTTTACTGGATCTCCAGTCTTGAGATCCTTGATGTTTTCAAAGCGGGTATCTACCGCAATTGTATCAGAAAAAAGACGCACAGATCCCGCCACTTCCATCAGTAGGAAAGCAGCGATCAGTGTAAAAATGACAAATAAGCCTACTTGAGCTTCAGATGACCTGTTCGATTCGTTCGTTTTTTCTTTGGATGCTTGTTGTTTTGTATCTGCACTCATAGTTTCAAACTGTTGGGCGTGTTGCTTCAGATTGGTAGTCTTCAAATTTCCCGGCATTCAAAAAGCGCTGAATATCCTCGTCTGCCTTCTCCAAAAGTTCATTGGGCGTTTCTGGTTTGGAAAGTTTTCCTTGGTGCATGATGGCAATCTTGTGCCCGATGCCAAAAGCGAGGTCCCTATCGTGTGTGACGATGATCGAAGTCGTACCGAACTCCTTGTTGAGATGAAGGATTTGTTTTCCTATGGTGACTGCGCTGAGCGGATCCAATTCACTTGTAGGTTCATCGTAGAAAATCATCTGTGGATTGATTGCCAATGCCCGGGCGATGGCGACCCTTTTTTTCATTCCTCCTGAGAGAGTGCTGGGCATTTTGTATTTGTCATGTTCGATACTCAGGCCTACCTTTTTAAGAGAATCATCAACGATGATCTCTATTTCATGGGCAGGCATTCGTTTGTATTCTTTCAAATACAATCCAATGTTTTCTCCTACTGAGATTGAGTTAAGGAGTCCTCCAGATTGAAAAACGATGGCTAATTCAAGCTCTTCACGAACGACTGGATCATTGATGGAGCCATTGTTGAGAAGCACCCTGCCTTCGTCCGGTACCTCAAGACCGATCAGATGACGCAGCAAGACACTCTTACCACTGCCACTGGGTCCCATTATAACAAAGATACTATGTGCATCGACCTCAAAGTGAATACCATTCAATACAGGGCTTCCATCATAGGATTTTTTAAGCCCGGTTACTTTGAGGTTAATACTTTTTGCCTGATTTGAGGTCATTCTATGAAAATAAACAGTCTAGTAACAAAATAATCCAGAATGAGTATGAATACGATGGACTTGACGACGGATTGAGTAACAGCCTGTCCAATGGCCCTGGGGCCCCCGGATGTTTGCAATCCCTCGTGACAACTAACCAATCCTATGACGATTGCAAAGACCATGCTTTTTGAGATTCCATGTGCCAAGTCCGGCCACTCAACAGCGATACTCAAATTATTCATATAGTTTTGATAACTGATTGCTATCTCACTATTGGTCATGGATACCAGTCCGCCTCCGAGCCAGCCTACCAGAATGGAAAAGATGACCAGCATGGGTAGGGCGAAAGTAATGGCAATCATGCGAGGCAAGACCAGATAATGAATGGGATTTATTTTCATGGTTTTCAACGCATCGATTTCCTGATAAACACGCATGGATCCCAGCTCAGCTGTCATGGCCGATCCCACTCGTCCGGCAATGAGTATGGCCATCATGACTGGGCCAAGCTCTTTGCACATGGAAAGTCCGACGAGTTGGCCTATCACAAACGGTAAGCCACGTTCTACAAGTACCGGCCCGGATTGCAGAGCCAGCACACCTCCAATAAACATCGACAAGATACAACTCATCAACAATGAGGCATTCCCGATTTCAAAAAACGCGGCAAGAACTTTCTCCCGTTCACGCCAGGTGTAAGGCAACGCTCGCAGGGTATCGATGCCCAGCATGATCATGGCTCCAATGGATCGGATCATTTGAAAAAAATCAGTAATTCAATTATCCTGAGTTAAGCATGGTACTCTCAGTGAATCAAGATGTTGGCTTGTTGGTTTTGAAGGGGATAAAAAAGATTCGATAGCGACGATTGGCTTCTTTTCTTTCGTATTGGAAAAGCCCGAAGAGGAATGAAACCCTTCGGTTTGTCCCGGTTTTTTCTGAACGATATAGATTCCAGAATAAGGATTGACTTGATTTGCCAGTGCTTCCATTTGTCTCTGATCGCCAAATAGACCAGGCGTGCGAATAGTTTCGTTCTACACTTTCGTTCCCCGGCAGGATAGGTTCAAGAATTGCAAGTGCCTGGAAGCGTTGATCGCCTTTGTTATTTTTATGCTTTGAAAAAAAAGGCCAGAGATTCCATTGCTCAAATGTTGTTTCAAGGTTGGAAAGATTCCGTTCCTCAATATGACTGTAAAAATAGGCCAGTATCTGATGTCGTGTTCGAGTTGAGATCTTGTTTGTTTTTTCCCTGTAACGATATAACGGCCACAAGAAAAAATCACTTCTCAAACTGGCATTATGACTCACCCCGAATAGTGGCCATAATCTTCGAGTGTGTTTTCCTTTTCCCTCTGCCCAAACAATGACAGGCCACGGTGCTCCGTATTCTCTGTATTGTTTCACTCGATCATGGGTCATGGTCAGTCCCAATGGCCAGGGGATAGTCGTAGAATCGCGATTTACTGATCTTTCAAAGCTGTAGAATGGGATGAAAGATCCCTTATATTTTGGATTTGAGGTGCCAATTTGTTCTTTGTGCTGGAAGAAAAACGGCCAAAATAGCATCCGCCTTTGATAGCCCCCTACGATTTCTTCACCTTCGTTCAGCAACTTGCGTGCTGTGATGCCTTTTGTTTCCCACCCTGCGATAGGCCAGAATTGCCATCCTTTGAGTGAATCGCCTGTCCTGTAGTGAACAAGTGGGGCGATGTAGTTCTTAGTGATGATGTCATTTTTTCGGGTTTTTACATAGAGTGGCCACAAGATGAAATCGATCTCATCTCGCAGGAATCGATCCTTCATGTGCCCATAGAATGGCAGGAAGGCAGTGTAGTTCTTTTCTGGATGATTGCTGCGTTG
>JBDQII010000197.1:0-9141 GCA_040264395.1 Verrucomicrobiota bacterium | reverse complement strand
CCCGTGATAATGCCCATTTCTTGAATGCCTTTGAACTCAGTGATCCCCATGGAAATGAATGCTCCAGCCGTGGTGAAGCATCCGGTAAATATGCCAATGCCAGTCAAGGTAAGTGCATTCCTCAGGCTAAGCTTACGAGGGTTACCATAACCGAGCTCTTCCTCATATCTCGTGATCAAGTGGACTCCGAAATCAATGGCAAGACCAATCAGCATGGGGACAAAGGCAATTGTCAGGATATTAAGGTGTCCCACAACGAGCGTGGTGAATCCCATGGTGTAGCCCAGAGAAATCAAAAGGCACAAAGTGGCTTTGACTGGGCGGCCTGTTTCTTGATAGCCGAAGATAAAAATCAACATGACCAACGACAAGGAAATGAGCGTGGCTTTGGTGGTGTCTTTGCGGGATTGCTGCATCTCATCCAGTTCAAGCACTGATTTGCCTGTGATTCCGACATTCACCCCGGGGACAATCACCTGGGTCTCCTTGACCAAGGCCCGCAGTCGACGCACTGCTGATTTTTCAAGTTTGTCTGAAACGGGTTGCGCGGTGATCAGGAAAAGCCTGCCTTCATCAAATTGAACGTATTCTTTGGCGGTGTTTGTGGGGGATGTTGACAAGAGTCCGCCTACAGCTGGCGGGATCAACGGTTCTGACTGGTGCAAGCTATGACTCGCTTGACGCAATAATGAAGTCAGCAAGGAAAGTGAGTTTGTCAGTGGGCGTGTTCCCTCAACTGCTTTCTCTGGTGATGTTTGTTTTGCGGTTTGTCGGAATTGTCGGTTAATCGTCCGCACCAGTTCCGTCAAGTTAGTTGCTTGAGTAAATTGGTTGAGTAATGGGAGTGCTGATTTGAGTTTCTCATCCAGGGCTCTGAGATCCTCGATCCCCTTTATTAATTGCAATGATTTATTACCTAGTGTTTTGAAGTCACCCTTGAAGAATACATCTCTGAAAAGATCGGGCTCCTGGTTCAGGCGGATACCAAGGCGCTCGATAAACTCTCTGTTTTTTTCGATGTCTTCACTTTCGACAATCGTTACCAGATCATCTTGATTCTGAAATGTGTTTTTATAATCAAGGAAATTACGGTGATAACGTTTTTCGGCGCTTACGAGATCACTTCGATTGGTGTTAAACTCAAGCTGAGTGACTGTGTAAAAAACGCAGAGGCCGAATATCAAAATCTGTGGGTAAATAAACCCATTGGGATGCTCGTAGATCCAATCTGCCAAACGTCCGAGCCATCGTTGCAACCATACATGCTTCATAAGGTCAACATTGCTCGGGTCAGTATTGCAAATCAGGGGTGACTTGAATGATAGTCAGCATTTCTGCTGACTCTTCATGAACCTTCTTCAGTCTCCATTCGCAAAATCGGCATTGCTGTAAACGTCTTTAACATCATCATGATCCTCAAGGGTGTCCATGAGTTTTTGGATGGATTCTGCAGCATTGGCAGGTACGGGTGACAGTAGCTCTGGTAGAAAGGTGATTCCTGCAGTTTCCGTTGGAATATTGGCATCGTCAATTTGCTTCAGGACACCTTCAAAGGCATTGGGTTCTGTGATGATTTCATATCCCTCCAGTTCGGAGTTGAAATCCTCCGCTCCGGCTTCAAGTGCAATTTCCATGACTTTTTCCTCATCCGCCGAATCACGGGCGATCATGATTTGACCCTTGCGGTGGAAGAGACGTGTCACGGCACCCGCAGATGCGATGGTTCCCCCATTTTTGCCGAGAATATGACGGATTTCGGCAGCTGTTCTGTTTTTGTTATCCGATGAAATCTCAGCCATTACAGCGACGCCATGGGGTCCATATATTTCGTATGTCAGATCCTGATAGCTGGCACCACTTCCCTCTCCTGTGGCTTTTTGAATGGCTCTTTGGACATTGTCCAAAGGCATGTTGGCTTGTCTGGCTTTTAGGAGGACCATGCGCAGGCGGGGGTTGAGGTCAGGGTCGTCACTTGCGCCCTCTTTGACAGCGACAAAAATTTCTCGTGAAAGTTTGGAGAAAATCTTGGCGCGTTTCGCATCTGCCGGACCTTTGATGTGCTTAACCTTTGACCACTTATTATGACCTGCCATAGTATTTACTTGGGTTTAATTATGATGAGGATCATGCCAAACATCTGCCTGTCATGGCAAACCTGGAGTGCATTATTGTGCGATGAAAAGGCTGGCTGTTCTGAGCATTTTTTTCCGACATAAAGCATTGTTTGCAAACTCGAGGTTTTCACAAAAAAAAGCGCCAGCATAGCTGACGCTCATTCGAGTCTGAATGTCCGATAATCAATTTTTCGTAGCCGACCATTCCTGGGTTATTTTTCCACCATCCATTTCTGCAGTGATTTCTCCCTCAATACGCCGCTTTCCGTCCAGGCTACCGGTGAATCGATAAATGGCCTCGCCTCCCTGAGGGCGATTTCTTCGAATCGTGAATTCGATATGATCCGCAAAGATGCCCCCGTTGAGTAGCTCAAATTTGCGATCTTCGCCCATTGCAATACTGCCATAAACCCTTGCTCCGTTTTGCTTCAGTTTCATACTGCTGTCGACTTGGCCGTTAGGTCCTCCGATTGAAAAAGTCCATGCACCCGTGATTTTGGCATTGGGAGCTTTGACAGGAGAATCACCCAGCAGGGATGAAAGTTTGTTTTCAATTGCTCTCGCCCAGACGCCATAGCCGGGCGTGGAAAAATGAAGGAAATCAGGCATGATGGCCCTGGGGATCATGCCATCCTTGTCGATGAAACGATACCCGATATCCAAAAAGTGCACATGCTCGCCATCATGTAGCTTTCGAATCACCTGGTTGACTTGCAGGATGTTTCCCCGCTGATCATTGAACACCTCTCCGCGAGGAAACACTGCCAGTAACAAGACCTTGGTCTCGGGAAGCTTCATTCTTAGCTTACTCACGACTGCTTTGATGCCATCGACGATTTCAGCTGCTGAATTCCGGTCATTCCCCGAATTGTTGGTGCCAATCATGACGACTGCCACTTTTGGTTGGATACCCTCGATATTTCCATTGTCCAAACGCCAGAGTACATGCTGAGTGCGGTCACCTCCGATACCTAGATTTAAAGGTTTACGATGGCTATAGTATTTTTCCCACACATCCTTGCCTTGACCCTCCCAGCCTTGAGTAATCGAATCACCCACAAAAATAAGATCGATGTTTCCCTGGTTGGCTTTCACCTTCTGGTTGAATTGCTCGTGCCGCTTCATCCAACTTCCCTGTCGAGGTGAGGCCTTGACCGCGGAATGATCCGGTGAAGCGGCCGCAAAAACGCAAATACTGGTTGCGGACAGCAAAAATCCCCAGAGGGTGAATATACGAGTCATCATTCCAAAAACATTGCCTCAACCCATCGTGCTAGGCAACCAGGAAATATTCAACAGACATTCATGCGAGAGAATCGTTTTACTGATCAGTTGCAACTGTTTGCTGAAGGTGAGGTGAGCGTTTCTGAAGTTGTTTCTTGTTGAAGCAACAACACTGCGCATAGATCCAGAGTCTGGTTTTTAAATTTCGGACCAGCTTTTTCGACGTTTGGAAGCTGCTGTAGTGAGTCCAATCACTGTCCTAACAAGAGAGCAGTATGTTTGGTTGGTGACTTTCATTGAGGTCTTAACTGGATTGAATGAGAACCACAAATTCCCCTTTTGATTTAATGGTGCTTCTTCGTGCCCATAATGCCGTTGCGGTGCCTCTTATCCATTGCTCAAACTTTTTGGTTAGCTCGCGGGCCAGCACCACATTTCGATCAGGCATAATGTCATTCAGCTCCTCCAGTAATTTTTCGATGCGGTGAGGGGATTCATAAAGGACCAAGGTGCCTTTTATATCAATGCATGCCTCTAATCTACGGCGGCGACGGGCACTCTTCCGGTCGAGGAAGCCGATGAAATGAAATTCATCTGTGGGTAAACCACATGCACTCAGAGCCGTGGTCATTGCGCAAGCTCCGGGCAAAGGCTCCACTCGAAAGCCATGGGCAATGGTTTCGGTGATGATGCGTTGTCCGGGGTCGCTGATCCCGGGGGTGCCTGCGTCACTGACCAAAGCCAGTTGCTCGCCTTGTTTCAAGCGTTCCAGAATCTGGTCTTTCCGCGCTGCCTCATTAAATTTGTGGTAGCTCAGCATGGGTTTCTTGAATTCAAAATGCTTCAGTAATTGCCCCGTATGGCGTGTATCTTCTGCAAGGACGAGATCGCACTCTTTTAAAACCCTCAGAGCGCGCAGTGTGATATCCTCCAGATTCCCAATGGGAGTTGGAACGACATAAAGCGTCCCTTCTTTCATGCTCGGTTGAAAAGAGGCGTCATGCTTGTCGCAAGGTATTGCTGATTCTGATGAATCTGAATCCAATGATCTCATGTATCTTCTGACCATAGTTCCAGATCAAGACGCTTGTGTCATGTTCAAAGGGTAAAATTGGTCTGGTAAGGAGCTTTTCCCCAAGTGTTTTGTGATCGTTGTTCATGGGGGGCTGTTCTCAGCCCCGTGGTCAACCTTACTGTGCCTGAGCTGTGTGGCCTCTCAGCCACAGGCTGTTTGCTCGTTCTCACCAATGATGGCGGTTGATCATCTCTCAGGCTTTGCCTAAGATAGTAACACATGGTCGATCGAAAACATAAACAGCCAGCAAAAAAATCTAAGTCGGCCGCACCGTCGCCTCAAGCCGGTTTGCCTTCCTGGATTTGGGCTGCTGGACTGGCGGTTCTGGTGGGGCTCTTTGTTTATTTCAATGCAGGGACAGGCGGCAAGGCCCCTTCGAAACAATCAACTGGAGCTGGTGATTCGACACCAGATATCTCAATGGACCGTCTTCTGATACAGGATGAGGAAATTTACAAGCAATACGCAGGTTCGGCCAGTTGTCAGGAGTGTCATGCATCTGAATTTGAGCAATGGAAGCCATCCAACCATCGCATGGCCGAGCGTCCATTGATGGCAGAATTCGATGTGGAAGCATTCGATCCCGACCAGCAATTTGAAGTTGCCTCCATCAAATCCACCGCCAAGAAGGAGTCGGATGCCCATATCATTGAAACACTTGGTGTGGGTAATACGAATCAGGTGCATCGTCTTGAGCGGGTGATAGGGCACACACCATTGAGGCAATACCTCACCGACATAGGGAATGGCCGCTTGCAGGCGATGGATACCTCATATGATCCGCATCATCATGAGTGGTTCAACGTTTATGGAGAAGAAGGCAGGCAGGCAGGCGAATGGGGACATTGGACCGGGCGAGGTATGAACTGGAACAGCATGTGTGCGGGATGTCACAACACACGATTGCGAAAGAATTATGATCCAGAGACGGACCAATACCATACTGCCATGGCTGAAATGTCTGTTGGTTGCGAATCGTGTCACGGCCCTCTGAAGGCCCATGTGCAGTATTACAAATCACCGGAAACATACGAGAAACCGCCCAAAGCCCCTCTGGGTGAGAGGGATGCGAATCAGATTCTTGATACATGCGGTTCCTGTCATTCGAGACGTACTGAACTGACAGGTGATTTCGTCCCGGGTGAATCCTATCTGGATCATTACTCGCTGGTCATACCTGATGCATCCGATCTTTACTACGCAGACGGACAGGTGAGGGATGAAGATTACGTTTATACATCATTTCTCAGCAGTAAGATGCATCAATCTGGGGTTCATTGCCTTGATTGTCATAATCCGCATTCAAACGAAACGATTCTTCCCGGAAATGCCTTGTGCATGCGGTGTCATTCTGGCGGATATCCGAAATCCCCTGTAATCGATCCAGCCAAGCATATGTTTCATCCATCGGATACTCCCGGGGGTAATTGTGTGGATTGTCACATGCCGCAGACCACCTACATGCAGCGCCATCCGCGGCGTGACCATGGCTTCACTATTCCAGACCCATTGTTGACGAAAGAGCTGGGCATTCCCAATGCGTGTAATCGTTGTCATGAAGATCAGACGACCGATTGGGCTATTACCAAGGTGGATGAGTGGTATGGCGAGCGCATGGAACGTCCAACGCGTGATCGGGCAAGGTGGATTGCCCAGGCTCGCTTGTCTACTGAGGGATCGCACAAGCCTCTACTGAAGATGTTGAAAGACGAGCAAACACCGGATTTCTGGAAGGCTGTCTCTGCCCGTTTGCTGGATTCATGGTGGTTTGAGCGAGATGTGATTCCATCCATGGTTGGTGCATCAACGAGCACCAATGCCCTCCTGCGTAGCCAGGTTGTCATGGCCTTGGGACCTGCTGTTCGGGCAGGGAACACAGATGCTGCCCAGGCCTTGGTCGATCGTTTGGAGGATCCCGTGCGAAGTGTCAGAGTCAATGCGGCTTGGTCACTTCGCAATCATGTGGACCCAGCCTCGGTGACCGGTCAGGAATTGCAGCACTTCTTGAACCTTCATTTGGATCAGCCTTCTGGTCAAATGCAGAAGGGAGCCTGGCATCTGGGGCAGCAAGATGTGACTTCGGCTTTGAAGCATTATCGCAAGGCAGTGGAGTGGGATCCCAACTCTGCGCCTCTTCGCCACGAACTTGCGGTCGTGTTCAGCATGATCGGAGATCAGCAAAGTGCACTCAAAGAAATACAGGAAGCCTGCCGTCTCGATCCAACGGAAGGTGAATATTTCTATAAGCAGGGGTTGGCCTGGAATGAGCTTGGTAAGATTGGGAAAGTCATTGATTCACTGAAAATGGCGGTGCAAGTGGATCCACGCCACTCGCGCGCGTGGTACAACCTTGGACTTGCCCAAAATACGGAAGGCATGCGGGAGAATGCGTTGAGCAGCCTGATACGGGGGGAATCTGCCAATCCGTTTGATCCACAGATCCCCTATGCCAGAGCAACCATTCTGATGGGGTTGGGGCGTCTTGAGGACGCCAAGAGGGCGGCTCAACGTGCCCTGGAAATCCAGCCTGACTATGACGTAGCCAGACAGCTATTGAAGAACGTGGGCGGATTTTGAATTGGGTCTTGAAATGCAGACGGTTATGGTGCGAAATGAACCGCAGTAAAAATTGAATTGATATGTTGCTTGGCGAAATCCTAACCAAAGATCAAATCATTCCGGAAATGAAGGCTACCACGCGGTGGGAAGCCATTGAGGAGTTGATTGATAACCTTGTTACTTGCAATAAAATACGACCGCAGGACAGGGAATCGATCGCCAATGTGGTGAAAAAGCGTGAAACCTCCATGAGCACTGGAATAGGTTTTGGCGTTGGGATCCCACATGCATCCACGGATCTCATCTATGATGTTGTAGGCGCTTTTGGAAGATCCAAATCAGGGATTAATTTTGATGCTCTGGATAACAAGCCAGTGAACCTTGTGATGCTTTTTCTTGTTCCTCAAGGGCAATTTCAGAAGCATCTGCACACCTTGGCTAATATTGCTAAAATATTGCATAACAATGATTTCAGGCAATCTCTCGAGCATGCTGTGAATGCTGAGGAGATGGAGCAAATCATCAGAAATAAATCAGCCTCCAAATCCTGATCACTTCTTTTCATTTCTTTTTCATCCAATCCGGTCATAGATGACCGACCCAATACTTATGGACGACACCGCATTTGTGCTCCCCAAGTTGATCGAAGCAGGGCTTCGAGAAGCCATTTTAAAGGTCTTTCCCGACGTCGATCCGGACATGATACAGCTTCAGGTCTGTGCTAATCCCAAGTTTGGTGATTATCAATGCACCTCTGTCATGGCTATTGCCAAGAAGAGGAAACTGAATCCCCGCGAACAGGCACAAAAGGTTCTTGATGAGCTGGAATTATCCAATATCGCCGATGAAGTTCAACTTGCCGGTCCGGGATTTATCAATATTCGACTGAAACCGGAAGCCATCAAACGAGCCTTGTCCAAGGCGGCTCAGCAAGGTGGGTGTTTTATCCAGAAAACGGATGCACCACGAACTGCAGTCATTGACTTCAGTTCTCCAAACGTGGCCAAGCCGATGCATGTGGGGCACATACGATCGACTATTCTGGGAGATTGTCTGGCGCGTATTTTGACTTTGTTGGGACATGAGGTAGTCACGGATAATCACATTGGCGATTGGGGTACCCAGTTCGGTAAATTGATTGTCGGTTGGAAGCAGTATCTCGACCGAGATGCTCTGATGAAGGATGCGCTGGGTGAATTGGAGCGACTTTACCGCAAGGTGAACAGTGCCTGTGACGAAGATGCCTCCGTTTTGGAATCTGCGCGTAAGGAATTAGTCAAACTTCAGCAGGTCGATGAGGAGAATCTTTCCATTTGGAATGAAATGCAGGAAGTGTCTCGTGTGCAGTTTGATAAAGTATATCAACGCCTTGGTATTCATTTTGATCACACCCTTGGGGAGAGTTTTTACAATGATCAGCTCAAAGCCGTAGTTGGAGATTTAACAGAGCATGGTATTGCCACTGAAAGTCAGGGAGCCAAAGTCGTTTTCTTTGAAGATATCGATGCATTGAAAGACCATCCTGCCCTGATTCTGAAGAGTGATGGAGGCGCCAATTATACCACGACCGATCTGGCGACTATCCAATACAGGATGGAAACCTGGAATCCGGATGAAATCATTTACGTGACGGACGGACGTCAGCAGCTTCACTTCAAACAGTTGTTCGAAATATTCCGTCGATGGCAACCCGACGCCAAAGTGGAACTTGTTCATACCTGGTTTGGTTCCATATTGGGCCCTGATGGTACACCCTTCAAAACAAGGGCGGGTGACACCATCAAATTGAATGATCTACTTGATGAAGCCGAGGAGCGTGCTTTCAAGGCGGTTACGGAGAAAAATCCAGATCTGGATTCCGAAATAAGTCGTGAGATCGCGAGAATAGTTGGCATTGGTGCGGTGAAATACGCTGATTTATTGCCAAATCGCCAAACGGACTATGTCTTCGATTGGGACAAACTCTTGTCTTTGAGCGGTAACACTGCCCCTTATCTGCAATACGCATGCACTCGTATCAGAAGTATTTTTCGCAAAGCAGCACTCAATGAATCTGAATTTCTGAAATCACTGGGATCTGATGCAGAGAATATTCTGGAGCTGGATTCTGATTTTGAGAAGAAATTGGTAAGGCACCTCCTGAATTTCGGTTTAGTGCTGGAATCCGTG
>JBDQII010000196.1:0-9146 GCA_040264395.1 Verrucomicrobiota bacterium | reverse complement strand
TCTTCCTGCTCAAGGATGTAATCTGATGCCCATTGTGAGAAGAGATCCGTCGCATGTCCAACGGGGTGGATAGGATCCCTGTTGCGTCGCATGTAATGTTTTCCATGTCTGCGATGGTTATAGTAATCATCCATCATATCCCCCAGAAAGCCGTGGAAAAAATCGAACCCGCGCTCAGTGGGAGTGTTGGGAGATTCGAGCCCTAGATGCCATTTGCCAATGAGTGCGTTATGATATCCCGCCGATTTCAATTGCTCTGGCAGCATTTTAGCCTTCGGATCCAAATATCCCCAGCTATCTGCGGGATGGGTGCGTATGACGCCAGGTACGCCTACTAAATCTGGATAACGTCCACTCAACAAGGCCGCTCGAGTTGGGGAACATACAGGGCAGTTTGCATAAAACTGATCAAAGCGCATGCCCGCATCCATCAAGGAGTCAATGTTGGGAGTTTGAAGGTCCTTGGCCCCGTAGCTCGATAAATCTCCATAACCAAGATCATCTACTAGGATTACCAGGATATTGGGTTGCTGAACGGTCTTTTTATTTTCTTCTGCTCTAACGTAAATTCCAAAAATGAGTAACCACAAGCAAAGTAGAAACGATGGTTTTCGCATGTATACATGTTACACCAGATTTTTATTTCATCGAACTTTTTGTGTCCTCGGGTATGATGTGAGTCTCATGTGGCCAATGTCACCCGCAGGATAAGACGAACTCCAATGCTGCAATGGGTGGGCATTCCGACCGCTCCTGTCAAATTATTCGGCAATGAAAAATGTCTGTGAATTCTCAGGGATCACCGTAAAGGGTGAGTTTGCTTCTTTCACAGGGGTGTATTCACCCGCGAGAGATGCTGCGCTCTTGAGGGTTCCCTCATATTCAATCACCAAATTATTGCCGTCTCTGGCAAATGAGATGATTTCACCTGGTTTAAGGGTGCTTGCTGCAGGAAGAAAGAGGAAGTAATCGAGATCATGACTTGATTCGGCCAAGGTCGTCATACGGAGAACTTCCTTTCCTCCAAGTTCAACTCTTGCCAAAGCGTCTCCCTCTCCGGGTTGGGAATCTGTTTCTCGCAGGGGAAAAAGTTCAAATGTGTTCGAGTCCGCCGTGGCTCTTCCGGGATTTAACAAAGCGACGGTATTTACCGTCAACTCGCCTGATTCTGGATTTTCGCTGACCAGGCCAAGTGAGGCATGTATGGGCGTGCCCTCGGATGAAGCTCTGGCAAAAACATGATATTCAAGTTTTGAGCCGCTGGCTGACAAAGGGAATTCCCTTGTATAATTCAACCATTCCCCCTTGTTATTATCCGTGACCGAATGATTGGTGATGACGGAAAAGTTGCCACGCTTTGTATCTTCATGGCTGTTTCTCCTGACGGTTTCAACACCCGTATCAGGGCGATAAGCGCTGAGGGGTTTTCCGTTGCTGCTTGGGTCTTCAAAATAATCTACTCCAAAATCAGTGTCGGCATCCACATCAGTTTCACCAGCGCCATTTCCCCGATCACGATACGCGCCGCCTGGATAGGCTCCTGTCATTCCGATTGGGGTTTGTTGTTCCCACAGCCCTCTGCCAAAATTGAAGTCTTCGGCTTCAATAAACAGTAAACCTTCAGCGCCAAAAACAGAGGTGGTGAAACTGGATGCAATCTCACGCTTGCCTGACTCTGAATCAAAACTAAGTGTCCAATCATATTGAGTAAACGCAATCAGTTCTTTGAGTTCGACAGACACATTCAAGGTATCTCCTGTCACTTGTATCCTAGGTGTTACTGGTTCACCGTTGAGTGTGGCAGTAATCGAGTCGTTGATGATGCTCGAAAGATCATGTTTGATTTCTATTTCGAGAGCGGATTGGTTCAACAGCACCCCCTTGGCATCGGGAGAAGGGGTTGACCGGACAAAACTAGTCAATGGATCGGGCTGGTTACTGAATGTTTTCAACCCTCCCTCGGCATTTAAAAGGATGCGGTTTTCTTCCGAATCAAGCGTCCACCATTCAAAGCTCGCATTGCCATCTCCAGTGTACCAGAGCGTACGGAATTGATAGATTCCAGCTTGCTCGAAGTTCAGATCAAATTGCGTGGTGATTGCTTCCTGATGTCCGTCCACTTCAGCAATCCTGATGATATCCATCACGTCATTAACATTGCCGGTGGTAACCGTGAATCCACCGCTTGCGTTCAGACCAAATGAATAGCTTCCTGGTTCGGGAATCTCGATCAGCATTAGGATTTCGGCTGTCAGGAATGAGGTTTTTTCTTCGAACCCCGGTATGCCTGGAATGATCTGTTCCTCATTGGCTTTACCTGCAGCTTTACCGTCTTGCTCCAGATCGACAGCTCCCTCAGCCAGGAAAGTGTGTCCTAAAATCCAATCCTCCCTTGTTGCCCCCGTTTCCCTTGCGAAGTTTTCCAGTGGAAATCCAAGTGAATCAGGGCGCATTCCGGCAAGCACTTTTTCGCGTTCTGATTCCGTATTCAATAAATCTTCGTTGGCCTGATGGATGCGTATTTGGAAACCAGCCTGCGATAATTCAGTTCTTCCTGACAAATCAAATTTGCCCGGTATCTGGATTGGCTCGAGTTGAGCCTGCAAGGTCAAAACCCTAAAACCTGCCGTCACTGAGACAAGCGCCAAAAATGCTTTGCTAAGAACCTGCTGCATGGTGTCACTCTACCAAATCCGCGTGACGAAAACAACTCACGATGTGGTCATTTACAACACCTGCGGCTTGTAGAAATGCATAGCAAATTGTTGATCCCACAAAAGAGAACCCATCGGCCTTGAGGGATTTACTAACCTGGTCTGATAGCGAGGTTGATGCGGGGATTTTATCCATCGATCTCCATTGGTTCTGAAGCGTCCTACCTTCGGTGAAACGCCAAATATACGAGTCAAACGAACCATACGATTTCTGAATTTTCAAAAACGCTTTGGCATTCTTGACGGTTGCCTGAATCTTAAGACGGTTGCGAATGATCGCTGGATTGGTGCGGGCTTTTTCAATCTCGGCCGCCGACATGCCTGCGACTTTTTGAGGATCAAAGTTTTTGAATACCTGGCGAAACGCCTCTCGCTTATGCAGCACGGTTCGCCATGACAAGCCCGCTTGAAAGGAGTCCAGCAGTATGAATTCGAACCATTTCAGGTCGTCATGCACGGGGACTCCCCACTCTTTATCGTGGTAATTCAGCATCAATGGGTCTGATCCCGGCCATTTGCAGCGTTCAGTCTTCTTTTGCACGGAAGTAGCCTATAATGACCCTGCAGTATTTTTCCAGAAATCCTATTCATTCAGGGGAGGCAACCTTTGATTACAGGAACTTGGCCCGGGCAATGTTTATCAATAGCCAAGAGATCAGACGATCATTCGAAGTAAGGCAAGGTGGTTGATTTGCCTGAAAAAGGCTGAACGATCCCCTCGCTCCCTTTGCCTGGCGACTTGTCTCAAATGGGTTTTTCCATCATATTTCAACCATGGCATACGAATGGAAGCATCGACGTCGAGTGGAGTTTTCGGAGACAGATATGGCGGGGATCGTGCATTTCTCAAATTTCTTCCGTTATATGGAATCTGCCGAGCATGCATTTTTTCGCTCTCTCGGTCACAGTGTGACTCTTTCCGACATTGACGATGCGCTTGGATTGCCACGAGTCCATGCGCATTGCGATTACAAACGCCCCCTGCGATTCGAAGATGAGGTGGAGATACATCTACTGATAGAATCCGTGAAGCACAAATCCCTGACTTATCAATTTCGTTTTTACCGGCTTCAGGATGGCAAAGTCATGGAGGAAGTTGCTCAGGGGCGGATTACCATCGTTTGCGTCCGGAAGGCTTCTGATGGTGGGTTGAGCGCTTCCTCTCTTCCAGAAGTCATTCGCGAAAAATTACAAACTGCCCCTGCCGAGTGGCTCATCCCTTAACCCCAATCCAGTTCATCCAGTTTTCTGCGGTCACGTTTGGTAGGGCGGCCAGTTCCCCTCCTGTGCAGGACAACGGGTTGAAGTGCTTTCGCATTTGTTTTTGGTCTTAAATCTTCCGGGGGTGTTAATTCCTCGAGATAGTCTGCTACTTCCTTGGCGCTGACACGTCGTTCAAGTAATTCCAATACCCTGACCTTACGTTGCACAAACCCGCATCTCGCTTGTACTGTTTCCCCGATATGGATGAATCGGGCGGCTTTTACATTGTGGCCATTCACTTTGACGTGTCCGGCCTTGCAGGCCTGCATGGCCAGCGACCTCGTTTTGTAAAGACGAACCGCCCACAGCCACTTGTCAATTCTCACGCGTTCGTTCGTAACTGTCATGATCTCTTTTAGCAGTAAAAGGGGCAGACTGCTGAAATCTCAGTCTTTCCTGAGTGACTTCCTGGGGGAATTTTCGGCTGCTTCGCGACATGCATCGGCAATCGTTGTCAATTCCTGAAGGAACAACTTTTTGCTCTCCTCTGACAAGGATTGAAGTACTTCGCGCTGAAGTTCCACAGCGATATCCTTTGCTTGTTGAAAACTATCGTAACCACAGGTCTTCAGCAATATACGCCGTGCTCTTCGGTCATTTGGATCAATTTTTCGTTCTATAAAATCAGCGCGCTCCATTCGATCAAGCAACGAGGCTACGGTGTTTGGATCACTCGACATGCGAGAGGTAAGTTGTTTCTGGGTCAGTCCCTCTTTACTCGCCTGAGCCAGGGTGCGCATCACTGTATACTGATCCGGGGTCATATTCAGGTGTGCAACCCGTCTTCGAAAGGCTTGATTCAAACCATACCAAGCCCTCCTGAGCAGCATTGGAAACACCGATCTCTCCTTGGGGAATGCTCCGGTTTGGTCTGGGGGGGGATTTAACAGAATTTCATCCAGGTCAGGCATGGTGTGACTGTTTAATTTATTACGTGTAGGTATTATTTTTTATTGCATCAAAGGGTTGAATGTAGAATAGTCATCAACATTCGGGAAGCAAATTCAGGATTCAATCATGTTTGCCCGATCATCAATTCAGCACAGTCCTATGAATATTCAGCATATGCAATTTCCTCACTTCAAACCGCTTGTTGCCTGCACGGCTTTTCTGCTTGTGCTTAGTATGCAGGCTGCATCGGTCAAGGGTTGGCTTCACTGGCGCGGCCCCCACCAGAATGGTACCTCCGATGAAACTAACCTTATTGAAGACATCGAATTGGGTGGGAAAAATCATCTTTGGTCTTTTGAAATGCCTGGACGTGGTGAGGCTGTGATCGCTGATGGACGCGTATATGCTTGGGGTTATGAGGGCACAGGCCCTGATCTACGCGAATATTTGACGTGTCTGGAGGAATCAACTGGAAAAGTGATCTGGCAGTATGGATTCAATGATTTTCTCAGCGACACGGTTTACAATCGCTACACGATTGGGGCAGTGACCGTCGATGAAGAGACAGGCAACGTCTACTTGATGTCTACTGTCGGGGAAATGACTTGTTTTGACCGGGATGGCAAACTGCTTTGGCAGCACTCCATGATGGAGCGTTTTGGAATGTTGACGTTCCCCAATGGTCGCCGAGGGGCAGCAGTGATTGATGGAGACTTGGTAATTCATCATTGTATTACCAGCTACTGGGGAGCTCAAGGCCCCGCTCGGGATCGTTTTTTTGCATTTAACAAGCGGACAGGTGATTTGGTCTGGTCCAGCACGCCTGGTACGCCACCTAAAGACAGCTCTTTCAGTTCACCGGTTCTTGGGTATTACAATAACAAGCGCGTGCTATATGCGGGGACAGGTTGCGGGAATCTAGTTGCCGTCAACGCGCGCACAGGTGACCCTTTATGGAGATATCATTTCTCGTATGGTGGTGTGAATTCCTCGCTGCTACTCCATGACAACAACAAGATCATTGCCATTCATGGTAAGGAAAACCTGGACTCATCCGAGGTGGGTCGCATGGCCGCTGTAAAGATTGGTGCCGAACCTTCAAATGGTGAGTCCGGTCCTGTTGTTCTGACAAAAGAACAGGAGCTCTGGCGTTTACCTCACGTCATGTTCACCAGCTCTCCCGTGCTCGTCGACGATAAGGTTTACCAGGTAACCCACACAGGTGAATTGATCTGTGTGGATGCCAATTCAGGTAAGGAGCTATGGCATCACAAACTTGAGAATGGTCAACTGCACGCGTCTCCGCTTTACGCCGATGGTAAACTCTACGTGCCAATGGGGAATGGTAACTTCTACATCCTTCGCTTGAAAAATGATGGAGTAGATGTGTTGGATAAGGTGAAATTGGCAGGCGGATGCCTTGGAGCTCCCACCCTTTGGAACGGGAAAATCTACGTGCATTCGATGGAGAAGCTTTATTGTTTTGGGAACACTGAAAAGCGCGCCAAGCCTCTGATGGCCAAGACAAGGAAACCCAAGATAAACAAGGGCGAGGTCGTCAAGCTGCAGGTAGTGCCACCCGATGTATTGCTTGCTCCGGGCGACAATGCTCGAGTAAGGGTTAACGGTCTGGACAAAGATGGTTGGGTTGTTGACCGTCGTGTGCGTCCGGACTGGGATGCCTTCATTCCCCCAACCGCAAAAGTAAAATCAAAAGCGGATGCCTCTTTCACTCGCGGAAATCGTATTCGTGCGGACAAGGAGGGATCCACATCTGCAGGTGCTTTCAAGGGAACTGATGGTGATGCCTCCGGTATCCTACGTGCTCGCATTCTTCCAGGGCTGCCATTCCAAGAAGATTTCGAGTCTTTCACGATCAATCAAACCTATCCTCAAAGCCATCGGGAGGCCGGAGTCAACTATGCCTACCCTCCGTTGCCTTGGATTGGAGCCCGCTTCAAGTGGGACATTCGTGATATGGACAGCAACAAGGTTTTGGTCAAAACTCTGGATAATGTTCTATTCCAGAGGGCGACTTCGTTTATCGGCCATCCCGATTCCTCTAATTACACCCTCGAAGTCGACGTCATGACCGACGGGAATCGTCGCATGAAATCCAACGTGGGTGTCATCAATCAACGCTACGTGATCGCTTTGATCGGGAACTGGCAGGAGCTGGAAATCAGCTCCAACCATGACCGTATCAAAGTCTCGGTGCCTTTCAAATGGTCCACCAAGAAATGGTATCGTATCAAATCAAGAGTAGACATAGACGGCGATGGTTCCGGGGTGGTGAGAGCCAAGGCCTGGCCACGTGACGAAGCTGAGCCTGAAAAATGGACTCTCGAAGTGCCGCATAAGGTAGCTCATCCCAAAGGGGCGCCGGGCCTCTACGGGTTTTCACCTCAAACACGCTACAGCGTTTATGTCGATAATGTTTCCGTGTATCCCAATGAATAGGGATGCGTCTCATCTAGAGTATCTAAATTTTAAAAGAATAGGTAATAGTCTTATGAATAGTTCAAAGATCGTTTTGACGACCGCCGTGCTGGCCTCAGTTTCAATGGCCGCATTGGGTGCTGACTGGAACCAGTGGGGTCGTACCTCCAACAAAAACTTCTACAGCCCTGAAAAGGGTATTCCTCATGAGTTTGCTCCCGGGGATTTCAAGTCAGGGACTGAGGAAATAGATCTATCCACAACTGAAAACGTCAAATGGGTTTCCAAGTTGGGTTCGCAAGCCTACGGGAATGTGACTGTTGCCAATGGCCATGTCTACGCCGGCACCAACAACGAAACCTTTCGAGATCCCAAGCACAAGGGAGATCGCGGTATTGTTTATTGTCTGGATGAACAAACAGGTGCATTCAAATGGCAGCTGGTCGTCCCGAAACTGGGTGCCGGTAAGGTCAGTGATTGGGAGTTTCTAGGTATTTGTTCTTCCCCGGCAGTGGATGGAGAGAAGCTGTATGTGGTATCGAACCGCTGTGAGATTTTATGTCTGGACGCCAAAGGTTTGGCCGATGGTAACGATGGTTTCAAAGATGAAGCATCTTACATGGCCGGTCCCGGCAAGCCCCCCATTACTCCCGGTGTAACCGACGCAGATATTCTGTGGGTCTTTGACATGAGAGAGGAGCTTGGTGTTTTCCCTCACAATATTGCCAGTAGTTCTGTCGTCGTTGCTGGTGATTATGTCTATGCCACTACATCCAATGGACAGGATTGGTCTCACCTCAACATTCCCTCTCCCATGGCTCCTTGTCTGGTCGTGCTGGACAAGAATACAGGTGAATATGTAGGTGAAGAGTCATCCGGAATCAGTCGGAACTTGATGCACTGTAACTGGTCTTCACCGGGCTATGGTGAGGTAAACGGAAGTGGCATGGTTTTCTTTGGAGCAGGAGATGGTGTCTGTTACGCATTTAATCCAAAACCCGTCCCCGATGGTGACCTGGCCATTCTGGAAGAGGTTTGGAAATATGATTGTGTGCCTGACAAATACAAAATGGAGAATGGTGAACCCATTAAGTATCCGGCAGCAGAAGGTCCCAGCGAATTGATTTCGACACCCGTTTTTTACAAAAACAGGGTCTATATCGCGATTGGTCAAGACCCTGAGCATGGTGAAGGTGTTGGTAATCTCGTCTGTATCGATGCGTCCAAGAAAGGTGATATTACCAAAGATGGGGCGATTTGGAGTTACGATAAAATCAACCGCACTATTTCAACCTGTTCGATAGACCCTGAAACGGGCCTGTTGTTCATGTCCGATTACTCAGGGTTCGTTTACTGCCTTGATGCTGAAACCGGTCAGGAATACTGGATTCATGACATGAAAGCACATATGTGGGGCTCGACCCTGGTTGCTGATGGGAAGGTATTTCTTGGAGACGAGGACGGTGATCTGGTTGTCCTTGCTGCTACCAAGGAGAAGAAAGTTCTTAACGAAGTCTATTTTGGTGCCCCTATTTACTCAACTCCGGTAGTTGCAAATGGCACATTGTATGTTGGGACGCAGACTCATCTCTATGCCATTGGTAAATAATCATTTTTAGTCATCAGGAGAGTGGCCTGCGCCTCTCCTGATTTACCGAAAAAGCCATCGTCGGCAATTTGGAAATACGAAACACCTCTGTTCACACACTCATCCTGATACAATGAAAAACAACGGTTGGATTGTCTGGCTGGGAACCCTCGCCCTTTTACTCCTGCACCAGGACTTTTGGTTTTGGGATAACTACGAAACGGAGGTCTTTGGCTTCATGCCCATTGGGC
>JBDQII010000195.1:0-9152 GCA_040264395.1 Verrucomicrobiota bacterium | reverse complement strand
GGACAGTATTGATCTTGCCAAACAGCTTGGGTTTGATCCCGTCAAGGTCAACGCAGTCATTATTCGCAATCTAAACGATCATGAGCTCGAAGATCTTGTTCAATTTGGGAAAAATCGCCAGATCAGCATGCGCTTCATAGAGTACATGCCCCTTGATCATGCCAAAGCCTGGCAAAAAAAAATGGTGATCACTGGGAGTGAAATGATTGCTCGCATCCAATCAAGCTTTGATATCGAACAGGTCCCTCCTTCCAATCCATCCGAAACTGCCAAGCGTTGGAGGCACAAAGATGGACAAGGCGAAGTAGGGATCATTGCATCTGTATCCGAACCTTTCTGCCGACAATGTAATCGACTTCGCCTCACTGCGGATGGCCAACTGCGAACTTGCCTTTTCAGCCATCATGAGCACGACATTAAAGCTCATTTGCGAGCTGGGTCCGCAGACCAGGCAATCATCGACCAATTAAAAACGGTTGTTTGGGGGAAGGAATCTGGGCACAAAATTGGCCACAAGGATTTCGTTCAGCCTGATCGCACCATGAGCTTCATCGGTGGGTAAGCTTTCCATGGTGCAGACTCTCAAGTTCCACATTTCATTCAAAGATATTGGTTGCGCGGTCAATAGCCGCACTTCCTGAAAGATGTTGGATGCAATAGCTGGCAATTATCTATGTGAATTTTCGAACGATACCATTTACGGAGGTGGGCCGTGTGGATTGAAATCGCCACGATTCAACAAGCCTTGGAGTAGTCATTTCAAGTGCCATCAATTGTTGTTTGCGTCAATCAGTGACTTGCGGTTTCTTGACAGGGGGCGAGAGAACTTTATATTTGAACGACAATGGCTAACGAAACGTATCCCCACCAAGATCCTGCTCAGGTTTCGGAGGTTATCTCATCGCTCAAGCAGTTTACGTCCGGAGGACGTGGCCCTTGGCATGCTGTGTCTGATTCCGATTGGAAGGATTGGAGATGGCAGCTCAAAAACCGCATTAACAACCTCGACCAGTTGGAGTTTGTGGTTCCGGATTTGTCAGATGAAGAGATTCAAGGGGCAGAGCTGGCCAACACCAAACTTTCTCTGGGAATCACGCCATATTTTTCCAATCTGATCCATCGTGAAGATCCAATTTGCCCTATTCGGCGGCAAGTTGTGCCCCGCGTCGAGGAGACTGTGAGCTCTACTTGGGACATGAGTGATCCATGTGGTGAAGACGAACATTCCCCCGTCCCCGGCTTGGTGCATCGATATCCTGATCGTGTGCTTTTTTTGGTAACGGATCGTTGTGCGGCTTATTGCCGTTACTGTACTCGTTCTCGTTTGGTGAGTAATGCTTCAGGCTATGGATTCCAACCTGATTATCAGGAGCAGCTGGATTATATTCGAAAGCATCCAGAGATCCGCGACGTTTTGTTCAGTGGCGGTGATCCACTCCTTTTGAGTGACTCGAAGCTTGAGGGTTTGTTGAAGGCGCTGAGGGATATTCCCCACGTAGAATTCATTCGTATTGGCAGTCGAATCCCTATTTTCCTACCTCAGCGCATCACTTCCGATCTTTGCGATATGCTCAAACAGTTTCACCCCCTGTTCATGAGTGTGCATGCGAATCATCCCCGAGAGTTAACGACTGAAGTCAAAGAAGCTTTAGGTCGCTTAGCGGATGCCGGGATCCCGCTGGGCAATCAGTCCGTGCTCCTCAGAGGGGTGAACGATTCAGTACCTGTCATGAAAGCGCTGATTCACAAATTATTGATGTGTCGCGTGCGTCCCTACTACCTTTACCAGTGTGATTTGATTTCGGGTTCAGCTCATCTTCGTACCAGCGTTCGAAAAGGTCTGGAAATCATGCGCGGATTGCGTGGTCACACAACAGGCTATGCGGTGCCGCAATATGTAATCGACGCTCCCGGTGGCGGTGGCAAGGTGCCGATCAACCCGGAATACATCCTGAGTCATAACAACGAACGAGTGGTGATTCGTAACTTTGAAGGTCGCGTGTTTGAATATCCCGAGGTTGCTGATGAACCTGAAGATGCTTCATCCATGAAGTTGTACTCATCGGTTCATGGGGAAGCATAGAATCAGGAATTTTTTATATTTCCTTCTGGCTCTGAACCACCGTTTGCCTTTCCTTATACTCGCCTCTCTTATATCCAACTCATGCCCAGAGAATCTCTTCAATCCAAGAAAGATCGGATGCAACTAGTGATCCGGGCACTCAAGGAAACCTATCCCGATGCCCATTGTGAGCTTGTTTACAGGAATCCTCTGGAGTTGCTCATTGCCACTATTTTGTCCGCACAATGCACCGACAAGCAGGTGAACATCGTCACCAGCGACCTGTTTGAAAAATACAAGACAGCGAAGGATTATGCTGTTGCCAGCCAGGTAGCATTGGAGAATGATATTCGGCGCATAGGACTGTTTCGCAGCAAGGCCAGGAATATCCGTTTATGTTCTCAAAAACTAGTTGAAGATCATCGGGGCCAAGTTCCCGAGACCATGGAAGAACTTGTGCAGCTGGGCGGCGTTGGTCGCAAGACCGCCAATGTTGTTCTGGGAAATGCATTTGAGATACAGGTAGGTATTGTTGTGGACACACATGTGAAGCGACTGTCTGAACGTCTCAGGTTTTCCAAGGCAAATTCGGCAGAGAAGGTCGAACAGGATTTACAGAAATTAGTGCCATCTCATCATTGGACAATGTTCAGTCACTGGCTAATTTGGCATGGCCGACGCCGATGTGCTGCTCGAAGTCCGCAATGTGCCTCATGCGAAATCAAGGATTTATGTCCTTCCAATGCATCGTCCAAGTGAATCAATCTCCATACTTCCCCGCACCTTTTCTGGAGTAGGCGAGAGTTACAAAACATTTCCTGCCTTGCACCACTTTCTATGATCCTTGTTTTAGCGGATGACTTTTCTGGTGCGGCTGAAATGGCAGGAATTGCCCACTCCCTTGGGTTCTCTGCGGAAATCCATACCTCTCCGCGCACATCCTCCAACTCCGAAGTCGTCGTCATCGATGCGCATACACGAGGCTTAAACAAGAAAGATGCAATCGCTCAATTGGAAGGAATGATGCCGGTCATCAAGGATATGCAAGTATCCTGGATTTTTAAAAAAGTTGATTCTGTTTTGCGCGGTCATGTACTGGCTGAGTCGTCAACAATAATGCGGTGTTTTGATCTAACCAATGGTATGCTCATCAGCGTGAACCCATCTAAAAAACGGGTTATACGGGGAGGGAGATACTTCATCCACGATACACCATTACATCAAACGATGTTCGCTCGAGATCCGGCTTTTCCTGCAACGACATCCAATGTCATGGAATTGCTTGGTTCTTTTGATGATCTGGAAGTCTTGAGCTATCAGGATAAAATGGAGCCCAAAGATCATAAGAGATTGATTGTTCCGGATGTCAGTTTGCCCGAGGAAGTCAATCATTGGGCGGAAAAATTGCCTTTTGATTCACTGGCAGCAGGAGGTGTGGATTTTTTTAGTAGTCTTTTGAAACACCGTCATCCGCATGACAGTGATCATCATTCAACCCAGAGGGATACTACTCCACTAACCAGGTTAATGATTTGTGGAAGCCATACTGCGATCAATTCGGGGCGCATTGAACAATGTCATCACCTGGGTTGGGCCGTACACTTGTTGCCCGAAGCTTGGATGAGCAGTGATGATCCTGTATTGCTGAATGATTGGTGTGCGCGTGTTTGGGAGGCCATTCAACACTCACGCAAGTGCATGGTCGGTATGGGGGGGGATCATGTGGGCTCATGCAGTGACCTCTCCCATCCTGCCTGTCGCCTGGTGAAGGCCGTTCACATATTGTGTCGTCATCAGACGGTCGATCAAATACTGGTTGAAGGAGGAGAGACGGCTCATATGCTTGTGTGCTCCTTTGGTCAAGATCGATTCAAGGTGGTGTATAGTTCTCAGGAAGGTGTCCCGGAGTTGCTTCCCTGCGAAACCCCATTGATTCGAATCGTTCCCAAGCCAGGAAGTTATCCTTGGCCTGATGAATTCCTTGAAGACTGAGCGGGTTCACGCTTCAATTGTTCCATGAATCATGTGCCACCAACGACAAGGAAGACACTTCAACGATGGGCTGTCGGTTGGTTGTGTATCATCATCGTTTCCATTCCTCTGCATATGCAGGGTGCTCCATCAAATACCAAGATGCAACAGGACCTCACTTATGCCCAAGTTGGCGATCGCTTTCTGAAATTGGACCTATATGGCTCCAATACTTCCAGTAAAAAGCCATTCATTGTCTGGGTTCACGGCGGTGCATGGCGAGCGGGTAACAAATCCAGCATGCCACTGAAGTCTCTCGTCAAGGATGGTTTTTCAATTGCCAGTGTTGATTATCGATTGACCCCCGAAGCTCGATTTCCAGCCAATGTTCATGACATCAAGGCTGCAATTCGATACTTGCGGGCAAACAGTAAACGGCTTGGAATCAATACCGAGACAATCATCATCGCAGGTGCATCCGCAGGAGGGCATCTAGCCGCTCTGGTGGGGGTGACCAATGGCCATGCATTACTGGAAGGTGATTTGGGTGAACATCCCGATGCTTCCTCAGATGTGCAGGCTATTGTTTCGTTTTACGGTGCATCCAATCTTACCTCCATTCTCTCGCAATCAACACCGCATGGCCTGAGCGTTAGAATACCAGCCCTCCAACTTTTGCTTGGATCGCAGCCCGAAGATGATGTCTCATTAGCCGAACTTGCCAGTCCTGTATTTCATGTCGAGTCCACAGATCCGCCGCTGCTATTGATACACGGTGATCAGGACCCTCAAATGCCCATCAATCAATCGCACGAGCTTGTTGGGGTCTATCAGCAAGCGGGTGCTGTTGTCAGCATGGAGGTGATTCATGGTGCGGCTCATGGGGGGGCTTTGTTTTATGATGGACATCGGCTGAAGCTCATGAAGTCTTTTCTGAAGAAACACCTCATTGTCATTCCCTGAAAGTCATGGAATTGTTTTGATGCAACCCGCTTTGCCCGTCAAACGTACACTCATCAAGAATGAATAAACAAAGTTGCATACAGACCCTCAGGGGGATTCTTTTCCTCATAGGCTTGATGCCCTTGCTGACAGGATGTGATGTAGCCAGTGTGAAATCTTCCGGCGATCAGAAAAGGCCATCGCCCCCGGGGAAATCGGGTGCCAAATCATCTCTTTTGATAGCCGATTATTTCATGCAGCACACCGCTTATTTCAGAGGTTCCTGTGACGGTTCGGGAGGTGTCGCTCTCGATAAAGATCACTTTGCCGTGGTCAATGATGAGACGAGTCACTTATTGATTTACAAGCGCCATGACCCGGGTGAACCCATTCAATCAATCAATTTGAGGAAGGCCCTTGAGTTGAAGAAAAAGGAAGAAGGTGATCTGGAAGCTCTCGCCCTCGTGAAGGATTACCTTTTTGTCCTTGGTTCTCATTCGCGTGACCGGGATGGCAAAAAACAGAAGGAGCGCAGGAAATTATTGGCACTTCGTTTACGATCGGAAAATGGTGTGTTCGATCTCGAGCCTCTGGGCGATGTTTATGAAGATTTGATGGACGACCTGGAAGATCATGATGCCTTCGATGAGTTGGGCCTTAAGCAAAGTGCTGGAGAAGCAGGGAGTGACCCCGAGGGATTCAATATCGAAGGTCTTTCCAGTGGTTCTGATGGTATTTTGTGGTTGTGCTTTCGAGGTCCTCGTATAGGAGCAAGGGCTCTGCTGATACCGATAATCAATCCTGGTGAGATAATGGCAGGTGTCAGGCCTCGTTTTGGAAAATACCAATTATTAGATCTTCACGGACGTACCATTCGGGGAGCGGATAACTTTGGCGGTCATATCATCTTTGTGGCAGATACGGACAAAGACGACCTTGGCCCTGCCATCTATATTTGGGATGAACAAGGTAACGATGTAACTCAGCTGCATACCCCTGAACTGCAATCCATAGACCCTGAATCGGTGGTTATATTTCCCGATACAGGCCTGCAGGAATTGCTTGTGCTGAGTGACGACGGAGGTCGGCGATCCAACGGAAAAGAATGTAAGGATTGGAACGAAAAGTCCGACAAGCGGTTTCGCAGTGTGACCTATCGCTGGCTTCAACCTTAACGTTTTCCCATTCTCAAAAATTCAGGATTCTCATTCCAGCCGGAAGCTCGTCGTCCACGAGCGGGAATATCAATGTCACCAAGTTCATGCCTTATCAGCTGTGCCTGTTTCAGCATTCGCTCCACGATGTTCGGATGTTCGTTTGCTACATTGCTAGATTCAGCAATATCCGCCTGCAGGTCAAATAACATCAAGGGTGACTCGGCCTCAGGCTTTCCCCAGTTGCGTAGTTTGGGAACCAGAGGTAAATGCAGTTTCCAGCGTTCATCACGAAGTGCTTGCAATTGCTGCATCTGGTAATAATAAATGTAATCGTGTGGTGAAGTTGCTTGAGCGGGGCGTTTAAGGATCGGCCAGATATTTAATCCGTCCAGGGTGTGGTCTGTTGGTATATCCGCGTCCGCAAGATGAGCCAGCGTAGGGAGCAGGTCGATCGTGGAGGTTAACGCGTTCGAGGTGCTTGAAGATGGGATTTGCCCTGGCCACCATGCCACAAATGGTTCTCGCATGCCGCCATCCCATGTTGTTCCTTTAGTACCTCTCAAAGGTCCATTGCTCCTGCCTTTGCCGCCGGTTGCACCGTTATCTGAGGTGAAGATGACCATGGTTCTTCGGTCAATCCCCAGTTTTCTCAAAGTATTGAGTATGGCGCCAGTCGAGGTATCCAGTTCCTCGATGACATCTCCATAAAGGCCGTTCTTTGATTTGCCTTTATGTTGCGCGCCAGCAAAAAGTGGCACGTGTGGAAAGGTGTGAGGCAGGTAAATAAAGAAAGGGTCCCTCTGATGCTGCTGAATGAAACGAATGGCTTCCTGTGTGTAGCGCTCTGTCAGTCTTGTTTGATCAACAGGCGCTTCTATGACCCGCTCATTTCGCATCAAAGGCAGTGGTGGACGCGAGCCATCCTTCCTGCCTGTCATGTCGTTGCTGTATGGAATGCCAAAGTAAGTATCAAACCCTTGTCGCGTAGGCAGAAATTCAGGTTGATCGCCCATGTGCCATTTTCCAATGCATGCTGTGGCATAGCCTTGATTTTTCAAGATTTCTGCGATGGTTCTTTCCGAGGGATTCAATCCTTTTTTGTCACCAGGAAAAAGAACGCATAGATTTCGGTCATTGACGTGCATGTCAACCCGTTGTGAATAACAGCCGGTCATCAGACTCGATCTTGAAGGCGTACACACGCTGCAAGTCACATAAAAACTGGTAAGGCGAAGCCCTTCCTCTGCCATACGATCGAGATGAGGGGTACGATTTGCTTTCGAACCAAATGGACCAATATCACCATATCCAAGGTCATCGCAAAAGATGACAATGAAATTGGGTTTCACAGGACGGGATGGTGTGGCTGACTGGATGGAAAAGAGTCCAGCGATCTGAATCAAGAAACTGGCCAGAAGCCATTGCCATACTCGTACATGCGTCATGAATCGGAACATGATGACGGTATACCACCTATCATCAAAAACTGGCAATCCAAGAGTCTTTGCCGCTCCGACACGTTTTAACTTTCTTCTGTTCTCGGTGGGGCTTACATTGTCTTCGTGATTGCGTTGATCGATTATGGCGCCGGCAATTTAAGAAGTGTCCACAAGGCCCTGCTCCATCTTGGGGTGGAGGTTCGCTTGGTTACGGAACCTGATGGATTGGATGAATGCCCGGGGATTGTGCTTCCGGGCGTAGGTGCCTTTGATGATTGTTCGATTGCCTTGAAGAATCAGGCCTTAATGGAAGCAACCCGCCGACGCATTGACGAAGGGGCATGGTTTCTGGGAATCTGTGTAGGGTATCAGATTTTATTTGAACGGAGTGACGAATTTCAAAGTAAGTCGCCCGGTTTTGGCTTATTCAAGGGGTCTGTGGTGCGCTTTCCTGAACGGCCCGGTTTGAAAGTGCCTCAGATAGGCTGGAATCAAGTCAAATATAAGCACCCTGATTGCCCCATTTTCAAGGGTATTCCCGATAACAGCCATTTCTACTTTGTCCACAGCTATCATCCTGAGCCTGAAGACGAATCAATTGTTGCCGGGCAGACACATTACGGCAGGACTTTCTCATCGGCTGTCTGGAAGGACCGTGTCTTTGCGACGCAGTTTCATCCGGAAAAAAGTCAGGTATTGGGACTTCAGCTTTTGAAGAACTTCGTGGATCTTGTCTGAGTCTACTTCGCATCCAGTAATCCGTGGCGTGACATTTGCTCCATTGTCCAAGCGTATTCGTTGACCAGTTGGTCGACGACGCTTCTTTGCTTCATGGAGTCCGGCATTACTTCCCAAGTGTAGGTCTCCATTTCAAGATGAGAGCAAATGCCCGGGTTGGATTTGAGAAAATCAAGGGTTCCAAGCAGGTGGTCAACAGTGTTGTCAAATAGTCCGGTTGGGAGGTGGTGCAGGGGGATGTGAAAATGAATGCGCCATTCCTCCGCTAGATGAGGCTGGCTATTCGGATTGGACGCCAATGCATCGGGAAGATCTCGGTATCGAATGATTTCGCCTCCTACTCTTCGCTCAAGAACCTGATGAAAATAAACGTCATCTGAAAACCCCTTCAGCGCTTCCCTGACTTCCAAGGTAGGGTGTACCTTGAGTGCTGAACTGAGGTGGATCTTGCTGATTTTGATTTTGTGCCCCTTCAGACGTCCCAGAGCTTCAAGAGGGTTTTCGTATTCGATGGCAAGATGACAGCAGTCGTAATTCACTCCCAAATGCTCGTTAATGCGTAAATCACCTTTACGATCCTGTCGCATTTGGTCGAAAAATTTAACGGCTTCCGACGTGGTTTCCAAATAACAGAGAGGTTCCGGTTCAAGGCCTAGATGAAGTTTTTTACCCGTTCTTGCACTTAATTGTTCAATGTGCTCAATGCATTTCCAAATGTTTTTGCGAGCTTCTCGTACTTGACGCTCGTTCGTGATGAACTCCTTGTATGAAACAGGAACAGTGCTCACGCTGCCTTCTACGTCTTCAGGAACAAGTTCGACCAGTATATCAAAGAGTAAATTT
>JBDQII010000194.1:0-9152 GCA_040264395.1 Verrucomicrobiota bacterium | reverse complement strand
TAGATTTGGTATTACTGCAGGAGCGGGCTCTGGTGACCCAATCGATCCTGACGCTCTGACCATCATAGACCTTCAGGCCAACCCACCGTCAGTCACTGATCATATCACTATTGATCCCGTCACTGAATCTCTTGAAATCAGCCCAGATGGCAGACTCATCGCCGCCGTATGTATGTCAGGTTCAAATTTATCAGCTCAAGATCCCAATCGGACGGAATTTGGAAGTATGGTCATCCTCAAGCGCAGCAGGGAAGGCTACAAGGTAAGTCAGCGGTTACCAACAGGACGGATTCCAGAGGGCGTTGCATTTACCTCGGACGGAAAATACCTGGCAGTTCAATGCCATCCAGCCAGAGAAATCTGGGTTTATAAAGTCCGAGGAACAAAAGTCAGTGACACAGGGCACCGAATCAAAACCCCGGGGTTTCCCTCTTCATTACGTGCCTCAAGTCCTTGATCAAAAAGATAAGTCTACAGCTTGAGATAAAAGATCAATCAAGGCCAGACGTCAGGCAACGCCTCTTTGACTCGCACGCATGAACTCCGCAAGCAGGCAGACTTCTGGGCAGTCCACGAAGTCCCTCTCTAGTTGTTCAATGGCATTTCCGGTCGACAAACCGGATCGGAAAAGTATTTTGTAAGCCTTCTTCAGAGCCTGCTGTGCATCGTCTGAAAAACCATTTCGTTCGAGACCTATTTTATTGACGGTCTTGCTTCGTGCAGGGTTGCCATCTGCCAACATAAATGGGGGAACATCCTGAACGACTTTGGAGCAACCCCCGATAATGGCAAACCGGCCTATACGACAAAATTGGTGAACGGCCGCAAGTCCACTGATGACGACATTGTCCCCCACCTCCACATGGCCTGCCAGAGTGGCGACGTTAGACATGATGATATGATTACCAAGGGTAACATCATGCGCAATATGAACGTATGACAACAGGCTGTTGTCCGAACCAATTACAGTTGCGTCCCCATCCCCCGTTGCACTGTGGATAGTAACATTTTCACGAATGGTATTGCGGTCTCCGACATGAGTCCAAGTGGTGCCACCTTTCCATTTCAAATCCTGAGTCCGCGTTCCAACAGCCGTAAATGGAAAGATCTCATTTTCTTCTCCAATCGTGGTGTGTCCGTCAATCACAACATGTGAGTGCAATCGATTTCGAGGTCCCATTTTCACGTGCTCACCTATCACACAAAAAGCACCGATCTCACAGTCGGCATCGATTTCGGCAGCAGGATGAATGATGGCAGAAGAATGAATCATGAATAGTCCTAATGCTCGGGATCAGGCTTTGGCCATCATGAATGTGACAATACCTTCGCTTACCGTGTCGCCATTCACCGAACAAACACCTTTAGCTTTACCGATTTTCCCACGACTTTTCATTACCACCACATCAATGACTAACATGTCTCCGGGCATGACAGGCTTACGCCATTTCACAGATTCAGCCGCCATAAAATAGGCGATCTTACCCCAGTTCTCAGGTTTGTTCAGTGTCAGGATACCGGCAACCTGCGCAATCGCTTCAAGCTGCAAAACACCGGGCATGATTGGGTGCCCTGGAAAATGGCCCTCAAAGTAAGGTTCATTGATTGTAACATTTTTGATGGCTTGTATTTTGTTCTCTTCCATCTTCGTCACACGATCCACCATCAGAAAAGGATACCGATGCGGTAGAATCTTTATTATTTCATTGATATCCAGAGAGGTAGCATCCGCAGGAATAGGAGGGGGTAATTCTTTTTCGGGTTCAACGATAGCCTTGGTTTCCGCAGCAGGAGGAGTGAATGTTTTGGTGGGGACTTTGGGTTTCTTTGCAATGGCTGACAATTGTCTTGCGAGCTCACAGTTCACTTTGTGACTTGGCCTTATAGCAATAATGTGGGCCTGAATAGGACGTCCAATCAGGTAGAGATCGCCAATGATGTCCAGAATTTTATGCCTGACAAATTCATCGCTGTAGCGCAACGGTTCATTTGTAAGAACGACGTCATCACGAATGATGACAGCATTCTCCAGGCTTCCACCTTTGATCAAGCCATTCTTGATCAAGAATTCGATCTCTTCATAAAAGCAAAATGTGCGTGCTTTTGATATCTCGGTTTCCCAGGTTTCCGGGTTGATATCGGTAGAATAATATTGGGTAAACTGACCTTTGGCATCCGAACTGGTACAACTGATTTTAAATCCATCATAGGGGAATACCGACAGGATCGAATCGCCAACCTGCACTCCCATGGGTTCGGTGATTTTTAATGGCTCCCGATTTTCCGCTTGAAGGGAAAGTCCAGCTTTATTCACCATCGCACAAAAATCATGTGCGCTCCCATCTCCGATAGGAGGCTCGTTCGCATTAAGCTCCACAACAGCATTGTCGACACCCATCCCAGAGAAAGTGGAAAGCATATGCTCAACGGTGTGAAGCTTGATATTCCCCTTGGACAGTGTCGTAGAACGGGTAGTGTCACTGACGTTGTCAATATTCGCCTCTATCTCAGGATTACCCTCCAGATCAACGCGGCGAAAACGTATCCCCGAATTTGCAGGAGCTGGAAGAATACTGGCGGTCACTTTGTTGCCGCTGTGAAGACCCGTTCCACTGAACTCTACGGATTCACTAAGTGTTTGTTGTTGATGCACGTCTTTCATTTAACAATTCAGAAATATATAAGGCAAGCTACCTTCGGTCTAACGAATCTAAATATGTAAAAGGCGGACCCGAAGGTCCGCCTGCATGAATGTTTTTGGAACTCGCATTGAGCAGCCCTGAATGCTTCAATCCTCCGATTCAGAGGATGCTTCAGGGGATTCAGCGTCAGGCTGGCTATCTTTTTCCATTTCCTTGTCGCGATCTTCCATGGCAGCCTTACGGGATAGCTTGACACGACCTTTGTCATCGATACCAAGAACTTTCACCCAAATTTCATCGCCCATCTTGACGATATCATCGGTCCGTTTGACTCGAAAGTTGGCTAATTCGCTAATGTGACAGAGACCGTCTTGCCCTGGAAGCACTTCAACAAATGCTCCGAAATCCTTGATAGAAACAACTTTGCCTCGGTAAGTTTTACCTACTTCAATTTCAGCGGTGATGCCATCGATCTCGGACATTGCAATATTTAAGCCTTCTTCCGATACGGAATAAACTTTGACGGAACCATCATCCTCGATGTTGATTTCACATCCTGATTCTTCAACGATACGCTTGATGTTCTTGCCACCGGGACCAATAAGAGCACCAATCTTGTCAGAATTGATACGGATGGTCGTAATGCGAGGAGCATACTTGCTGAATTCCTTACGGGGCTCGGCCAGTGTTTTGGCCATGACATCAAGGACAGCACTACGAGCTTCCTTGGCTTTCCCGAGGGCTTCTTCCATGATGCTCAGTGGCAATCCACGCAGTTTGAGATCAAGCTGAAAACCCGTGATTCCCGCTTCGCTGCCAGCAATTTTGCAATCCATATCACAAAATGCATCTTCCCAACCAATGATGTCAGTCAGAATCTGATAGCGATCAATATTATCCGCTGCGTCCGTTTCGGTGCAAATACCGATACTGATACCCGCCGCAGGACTTCTGAGAGGAACACCTGCATCCATCAAGGCCAGGGAAGCACCACAGACGGTTGCCATGGAAGATGAGCCATTGGACTCAGTCACTTCACTAGTGATACGAACCGCATATGGAAACTCTTCTTTGGGAAACAATGGTTCAATGGAACGCTCGGCCAGAGCGCCATGACCTATTTCTCGACGACCAGGACCAGAAATGCGACCCGTTTCTCCCACCGAGAAATTAGGGAAGTTGTAATGTAACAGGAATTGTTTCTCCTCTTGACCGCCAGCATAGGCATCAAAGGTTTGAGAATCATCCAGCGTTCCAAGAGTCGCTGAAGCCAGAGCCTGAGTTTCTCCGCGAGTGAAGAGAGCAGAGCCGTGGGCCCGGGGCAGAAGGCCCACCTCGGAATCGATAGAGCGGATGTCATAAAAACTACGGCCATCCAAGCGCTTGGAATCGTCCAGAATCAATTTGCGAACAGCTTCTTTTTGGATTTTGTAGAAAACGTCCGAGAGGACAGGGCCTGTCACAACATCGTCACCAAATTTTTCTTTGAGCTTGGCACCCGCTTCGCTGGTAATTGATTTCCAGCCTGCCTCACGTTCCTTTTTGGCAGCAATGGTCAGTGTTGGAATCACTTTGTCGCCAATCAGATTGCGGGCTTCGGCAGTGACTTCCTCGGGAACCGACATGGTAACGATTTCTCGCTTGGGTTTGCCAATGGATTCACGCCAGGCTGTTTGAGCTTCTATCATGGGCTGGCAGGATTCCTGTCCAAACCTCAGGGCTGCCATGAAATCGGCTTCAGTGATTTCATCAGCGCTTCCTTCGAACATCACAACGTCTGTTGCGTTACCAACATAAATCAGGTCGAGGTCGCTTTCTTCGCGCTCTGTGTGAGTAGGATTGGCAACAAACTCGCCGTTCACACGTCCCACACGGACGGCACCCAGAGGACCTGCCCATGGGATATCGCTCACGGTCAAGGCAGCAGAGGCGCCGAGAATACTCATGATATCGGGATCATTCTCGCCATCAGCACTCAAGAGGATCGTCTGGACCTGAACTTCGTTGAACCACCCTTTGGGGAAAAGCGGACGAATCGGACGATCCGTTAAACGGCAGGTGAGGATTTCCTTCTCGCTGGGACGACCTTCACGTTTGAAATAACCGCCAGGGAATTTACCTGCGGCTGAAGCTTTCTCACGGTAATCAACCGTCAGAGGGAACCAATCCTGTCCATCGCGAGAGTCCGTGGCGGCTACAGCCGCTACAAGGATGATAGTGTCGCCCATTTGGACGGTGACGGCGCCATCTGCTTGACGGGCCATTTTTCCGGTTTCAAGGATAATTTCCTTACCGCCTACTTTGATCGTAGTTTTTTCAGACATAAGTTTGCGAAACACAAGAGCACAAAAGTGCACTGATATCTCATTGATGCCCGCTGTTCCTGAGGAACTTCTTTCAATGCCCTGCAGGGAACTGGGTGTTGAAAGAAATTTCCCTGGCTCAACGGGAACTTGATTTCATTTATGAAGCGTGGTTACTCGAGGTGTCGACAGCCAGCTTGTGAACGCTTCTCCCACAAATCAGGGAAGGGCAGGTAAACCTGTTCCTGCCTGTCGACACTATTAAAATGTTACGGGAACTCTTGGTTACCTCGGCGATAGGGCCTAGCGACGCAAGTTCAATGACTGGGTCAATGCAACGTAACGCTTGTGGTCAGTTTTGTTGATGTAGTCCAACAGTCTGCGACGTTTGGAGACCATCATCAACAAACCACGACGGCTGCTGAAATCCTTGTTATTAATCTTCAGGTGCTCTGTCAGAGAAAGGATTTTCTTGGTAAGGATAGCGACCTGAACATCTGCAGAACCAGTGTCCTTGTCGTGTCGTTGATAAGTTTCGATTGTCTTTGATTTTGCTTCCATACAACTTCTTGGCTAAAGCCTTTTTTTAAAAATACAGGTTGCGAAGTGTAGTGCCCAAGGCAAGCCTGTAAAGGAATTTTCGATAAATTTTCCTTTGCCTGAAGAGCACTTGGAGACAGGTTAGGGGTAATTTAACGCAAAACAATCAGAAAAATGGCATTCTCCAACGAACTTTCCCTCACCCTCCGCCTTTTCCTGAAAACTTACCGATGGCGCAAAATAAACCCAACACCTTGGTCCCCAGCGAAAAGGCCACTGTCTGAATGCAAACTGGCTATCGGCTCAAGTGCTGGATTCGTACTGCCGGGCCAGGAACCCTTCGATGATGGATTCAAGGGGGGAGATCCAAGCTACCGATGGATTCCCTCCGATTCGAGAGTCGAAGAGTTGATCGAAACTCATCGCTCCCAATCCTTCGACCACTCAGGGCTGGCAAAGGACCCAAATCTCGGTTTCCCGCTGGATCGCCTGAGAGCACTTGAAAAATCCGGAATATTTGGAGAACTTAATGAACGCCACGTTTCATTCATGGGATCAATCACTGCGCCGGGACGCTTCACTGCAAAATCAGCCCCGGAATTTGCCCAGGAGCTTGTTGAGGATGAAGTGGATGTCGCCCTGCTGGTCCCGGTGTGACCCATGTGTAACCAGACCGTGAGTCTGGCAGCAGCCGAATTGGAAAAACGAGGTATTGCAACAGTAACACTTCAGTTCATGAAAGAGATTGCCCTTAAAGTGGGTCCCCCCCGAGCTCTGTGGGTCCCATTCCCTCACGGTTTTGCCTTGGGTAAGCCCGGAGACCATGCTGGGCAAGAAAAAGTCTTGATGGCGGCCCTCTCCCTCCTGACCCGTAAAAATATCTCACCTCGTCATTTGGAGATGTACGAGACAAATTAACGCAACTTTGCCTGCTTTCTATGGAAGAAACTCAACATTCACACAATTTTTGGGGTTTTGGCCACTGAGAATACGCTTCAATTCCATTGCAGCTTTCGTCCTCATTTCAAGCAGTCCGGAATCAGAATAAAAAGCGGTATGTGGAGTCACAATCAGATTGACAGGAGGCTGTGTGTCTTCTTGCCATAATTGAATGAGAGGCATATCGTTACGCGCTGGTTCTTCGGGTAATACATCAATTCCAGCTCCAGCAATACTGCCCTGTCGCAATGCAAGAGCGAGAGCATCCGCATCGACAACCGCACCACGCGCTGTGTTGATGAGAATAGCTGTGGGTTTCATTAGGTCCAACGCTTTTCCGTCGATCATTTGCCTGCTTTCTTCCGTCAAAGGAGTATGGACTGATACGACGTCGCAGGTTCTGAGTAATTCCTCAAGTTCCACCAAAGGAACTCCTAAGAGCTTGTCCGTACCTGCTCGCACATATGGGTCATAGGCAACCACGTCCATCCTCAATCCCTTGGCTCTGACTGCAGTCGCTCCACCGATGCGCCCGAGTCCAATAATACCCATTTTTGCGCCAGCCACACGGAAAACAGGCTGAATGGCTCTCATGTCCCACGGGTTTAATGAACGCCGGATTGCACGCTCTGCTTTGATCAGCCCGCGATTACAGGCCAACATCATGGCAATCGCATGGTCAGCAACTTCATCCACACCATAATCGGGCACATTGCAAACGTATATGCCCATTTCTCCTGCGGCTTTTCGATCGATGTTATCGAAGCCAACCCCACATCTAACTACCGCCCTGCAATGGTGCAGTTCCTGCAGGACCTCGCGCGTGATCGAGACTTCATGACAAAGGATCAACCCATCGGCATCTGTTAGTTTGCCAAACAAATCCTGTGTGCTTTTGGCCAGCAAACACTCTACCTCGGCTACTCCTGCCAACACCTTGGATTCAATCTTGGCAGGTGGTTCCAGATAATCTGTTATGACGACACGTTTCATGTGCACATGCTGCATGAGCATGCATAGTTTGACAATCAGCTATGATCCAGAACGCAAAAAGTCGATTAAAAACAAATGAATTTGACCTGCATGTTCTGATCAACTGCATGCCGGCCTTGAAATGGGCATCACGCAATTGTTGGTGATAAATGCACCAGAGAGGTCAGTTTTTTTGATGCACGACATTATATTAAAGGGAGCGACTATAGCGATTCAAACCCAAAGGGATTATCTGGTCCATACCTCGAAGGTTCTTTCGTGGATCCAAATCAACCTTTCTTCAAGAAATGAAATCCGAATTTATTTTAAAGTTCAGGAAACTGAAAAAAGCACCCTAAAAGTAACAATGATTACAATATAACTTGACCCCATAATCGGGACTTCTAGCATGGGCTTTTGTAATTGATGATGATGGATGCTGTCTTAACTCTAGAGGATGGAACGATTTTTCGTGGAAAAGCGTTTGGCGCCAGGACTTCCCTTTGCGGCGAAGTCTGCTTCAACACTTCCATGACCGGATATCAGGAGATCCTGACAGATCCTTCCTACAAGGCGCAAATCGTCACCATGACGTGTCCCTTGATCGGAAATTACGGGGTGAACAAGGTCGACATAGAATCCTACAAACCTCATTTATCCGGATTTGTCGTGAGAGAACTTTCGCCCATCGTAAGCAATTGGCGAGCGGACACGGATCTCGACACCTACCTTAAGGAGAATGGTATCCCGGGCATCGAAGGGATTGATACTCGAGCTTTGACAAAACGATTACGCTTGGAGGGTGCCATGAACGGATTCCTTTCAACAGAAGATATTTCCGATACTGACGCAGTGGAGAAAGCCAAAAACTGGCCTGGCCTTGAAGGTGTCGATTACGTTAGGGAAGTCACTCATCAAGAAGCTTTCGTCTGGGACGAAAATGATGAGCAAAGTGCTGATTTTCGTTTGGTCAATGGCAACGACAAGGGAGACCCTCGAACAGCCTCTCACCCACTGCCTGATGCCGACATTAATATTGTGGCTCTGGATTTTGGCATGAAGTACAACATTTTACGCCGGCTGCGCCAATATGGATTCAAAACACACGTTCTTCCTGCAAATACTTCAGCAGATACAATTAAATCTTTGAACCCTCAAGGCGTTTTCCTGTCAAATGGACCAGGAGATCCTTCAGCGGTGGGATATGCTGTCAAAACTGCAAGGTCACTCATGGACCATGGCTTTCCGATGTTTGGTATTTGCCTCGGCCATCAGATTCTAGGCCAGGCGATGGGGGGAACCACGTTTAAGATGAAATTCGGACATCGAGGCGGCAACCAACCCGTCAAGGACCTCGACACTGGATTGGTCGAAATCACTTCGCAGAATCACGGATTCGCGCTGGATGCATCATCAATGGGATCCGATGTCGAAGTGGATAGAATCAATTTGAATGATCAGACAGTCGAGGGGCTGAGGCACAAAACCAAGCCGATGTTCAGTGTGCAGTACCATCCGGAAGCCTCCCCCGGGCCGCACGATTCCTCGCCACTGTTCGCGAGGTTTCGAGAAACGATTGGAAGTAAAGGGAGCTGAAGTATTTAAATAGATAACCCAGAAAACGGTTTGACTTGTGACTTATCCTCGGGATAATAACAAAGTCAACCACACCGAATATGGCCAAACTTGTCGTTATAAGCGAAGGATTTACGGGGAAGACAGTGGAATTGAAGGCGGACAAAGTCACGATTGGCCG
>JBDQII010000193.1:0-9180 GCA_040264395.1 Verrucomicrobiota bacterium | reverse complement strand
TGCCTGCGCTCCCCCGCCAGCCGTGACTCACGACGCTCCGTCCGATCCGTCTCGTCGACATCCAATGACTGCGTGGCAGCGCAGGCATCAAGGGGCTGCATGCATTTCAAAATCATGATGCAAAGGACCCAATAATGGATGGTTACTGTGTTGGTCATCGTTCGATGCTATTTCATGGGTTCAGATTTTCAGTGTATGGGAATCCAATTGGATGCAAGTTTCATTCAAGTCGCATCACGGGAGATGAACAGAACTGATTTCAAATCAGAAGCTGATCAATCACCGAGGACTCTCGTGTGATGGAAGTCAATCTTTTGTCGATACCTTGATGTCGGAAGGTGAGTTGACGATGATCCATTCCGAACATGTGAAGTAAAGTTGCCTGAAAATCGTTGATATGGACCGGATCGACCACAGGTGCCCATCCCAGTTCATCTGTTTCGCCGTAGACACTTCCTGGCTTTGCACCACCTCCAGCCATGAACATACTGAAGGCATTGGGATGGTGATCCCTCCCAGTCACACCCGCTCGTCCAATGCGGTTTTCGCCGAGTGGGGTACGTCCAAATTCACCACCCCATACGACAAGTGTCTCATCCAACAATCCCCTTTGTTTCAAATCCTTGATCAAGGCCCCGATTGGCTGATCCACACAGCCTGCGTTGTATCCTAGTTCAGCGTCGAGATTGGAATGGTGATCCCATGACGCGAACATGATATTGACAAATCTCACACCGCGCTCGACCAGACGGCGCGCCAGGAGACAGTTGGCACCAAAAGTGGCATAGTGATCGCCGGTCCCAACGCGCCCCGATCTCTTCTCTGGCTCCTGACGATCAATGCCATAATTTTCCAAGATTGCATTCGATTCCCCTGATAAATCGGTCAATTCAGGGGCTGCCATTTGCATGCGAAAAGCCAATTCGTAATTGGCGATCCGGCTGCTGATCTCTGAATCCTGAACTTTTTGAAATCGCTGACGGTTGAGCTCCCCCAGCACATCCAATCCTTTTCTTTCCAATTCAGGCGGCAAACCGGGAGGCATCTCAAGGTTTAAAATGGGTGCACCTTGATTCCTGAACAATACTCCTGCGTGGACAGACGGAAGAAAACCGTTATGCCATAAGGTTGCGCCTCCACTCGGTCCGCGGCCGGAACTGAGCACAACGTAACTGGGTAGATTCTGGTTTTGAGTACCCAGTCCATAGGAAATCCAGGATCCCATGGAAGGCAGCCCGAATTGTGCCTGACCACATTGCATCAGGAGTTGGCCGGGATGATGATTGAACTGATCCGTCTGCATCGACTGAATCATGCATATATCGTCCGCACAATCAGCGATATGAGGTAAGGCATCAGAAAACCACATCCCGCACTGACCATGCTGCTTGAACTTGCGATGAGAGCCCATCAATCGAGCCGTGTCTTTTTGTAAGAAGGCAAAGCGTATTCCCTCGGTAAATGAGTCAGGCAGTGGTTGACCATGATGCTCGGTTAATTTGGGTTTGTAATCGAATAAATCCAATTGGGAAGGGGCTCCGGCATTGAAAATGAAAATACAATTTTTGGCTTTCCCTGGAAAATGCGGTGATTGGGACAGGAGCGGATTGACGGCTGACATGCTCTTTTCCGACTCTGTGGAAGCTCCAAACATATTCGATACAGCCAAGGCACCAAGCCCACTGGCGCTCGACAGTAAAAAGTCACGCCTGAGCATCGAATAACCTCTTTCCTTCGTTTTGAGGATAAGCTCTGATTCCATGGGGGTCATGATTTATTCACGCGTAAAAAATTCATCCAGATTCAATATTAATCGAAGCACCGTCATCCAGGCAGCCTGCTCGCCTGGAATGATTGCTTTTGATCTATACGAGCCCAGGTATTCAAGCGCCTTTGCTCCTTGTAATTCAAACGCAACCCGTGCTTCCCCAAGCATTCCGATTAACTGAGCTTTTTCATCAGGAGCAGGCTCACGGCTCAAGGCAAGTTTGAAGGCATGATTCAATCTGATGGTATCCGTTGCGTTGGGTAAGGCCTGAAGCAATTCCAAAGACCAGCTTTGAGCACTCTCCAGAAACACTTCATTATTTAGGGTAGTCATGGCCTGTAACGCATTGTTGGAACGATCTCGCATGGCTTTGGATGCTGAAGCATCCGGACAATCAAAGATCATCATGTTCGGATCTATGGCTGTTCGGCGAAAGAAAGTGTAAATACCTCGCCGGTATCGATCCGGCCCTTTGGAATTTCCTCCATATTTAGTGAAACTTTGATTGAGCACCGAATCAGGTATCGGTGGAAAAACGGCAGGACCACCTATCTCCAAGTTCAATAAACCCGCTGCCTGCAAGCTGATGTCTCGTATAATTTCAGCTTCCACCCGAAAACGATTCTGTCGCGCCAGTAATCGATTATTGGGATCAACTCGTTTCAACTCCAGCCGTTGGTTGGATGATTGTTGATAGGTCTCCGACATCACAATCCATTTGATCAAGCGCTTCAAACTCCACCCAGCATCGCTCTGCCACCACCCAGCCATCCAATCAAGAAGCAAAGGATGTGTCGCTTGCTCTCCCCGAGAACCAAAATCCTGCACGGTATGGACAAGAGGATTTCCAAATAAGCGCATCCAGACTTTGTTGACAGCCACTCGTGCTGTGATGGGGTGTGTGTCCGTGAAAAGCCAATCAACCAGATCCGCACGATCTTGCAATTGCCCGCGATCTTCCATCGAAGGAAAAATTCCCGGTGTATCGGGCTCTACTAAACCATGCTGTATATCTGGACGAAGAAAGTCTCCTCGTTTCAAGATGTAGGTCTCACGACGTTTTTTAACACGCTCGCGCATATGCCTTGTAAGCCCTTTGTCGTTGTCAAAATTAAACAATCCACCTAACAGTCCTACAGTCTGGTTATTTAAATTTTTATCCGAAATCTGGCGCACGAGCATTTGCTCCAGCTTCTCAGCAATGCCTGCTCGTTCCTTCAATAAGGTTTCCGCATTCTCGGGTCCAGCCCCAAGGAAGGAAGCATCCATATCCATATTATTGAAAAAAGCGTAAATTGAATAATACTCCCGCTGGCTTACGGGGTCGTAAGGGTGGTCATGGCATTGACTGCACGCGATCGTCAAACCCAGCCAGGTCGAGCTAAACATGTCCACTCGATCAACGACTCGCTTGACCCGATCCTCCTCCGCATCAATCCCCCCCTCAAGATTGAACTGGGTTTGCAGATGTAATTTGGTTGCAATCAGGGCGCCCGATTCAGTTTGCGGCATCAAATCACCGGCCAGTTGATACCGACTAAACATCTCAAAAGACATATCCGCATTCAATGCATCCACCACCCAGTCACGGTAGCGCCAGGCGTCCTTTTTGACGCTGTCTTTTTCGTAACCCAATGAATCTGCATACCGCGCCTCATCCAACCAGTGCCTACCCCATCGTTCACCAAAGTGGGGGGATGCTAATAGTCGGTCCACAAGTCCCTCGTAATTGATTCCAGAAGGATCTGCTATAAAACCGTTTACCACCACCGGATCAGGAAGCAAGCCCGTCAAGTCAAGATACAGGCGCCTTACCAGGATCGAGGGCTCTGCTCTAGGTGAAAAGGTCAGCCCTTCCGAATCGAGACCTTGACTCACAAAATAATCAACGGGATGGACCCCCCCGGGCACATCCACCCTGTTGATCGGGGCCAGAGCCCAATGCTGCGGCCAGGAGGCTCCCTCATCGATCCATCTGGCAATTACATTTATTTGGGTGGCACTCAAAGGATCATGACCTTCGGGTGGCATACGCTCATCGAGGTCTCTAGTTCGCAAGCGCCGTATCAGTGAACTTTTTTCAGAATCTCCCGTGATAAAACCAGGGCTTCCCGAATCGCTATCCTGAAGCATGGATTCTCTGGACAGGACACTGAAGCCGGAGGCCTTTTTCACCCCTCCATGGCATTCAGCACAATGGTCCATCAAGATGGGCCTGACCTCTGTATGAAAATGAACAGGCTCACCCAGCAACGGAGTTAATGGTAGCAGGCATAAAATAAAGATATGTATGCGAGTCTTCAAAAGGATCTGACTTAAATTCCCAGAAAAACCAGGGCTATTCTGAATCACGGAAGACTACCATGACAAACAAACCCAGCCTGAAAGCACTCTGCTTAAATTGGAATAACTTTCAAATTAGTGCGAAACCACTTCGGTGGCAATTCCTTTTCATTCGAGGCAATAGGATAACAACTTTGATCGATATCAGAGCAATCACAACTAAGTCCCGCAAAAGGTCTGATAGGGCTCCTTGCAAGGGTTTTGATATGGCTCTGCTGTTTCATTTTCCTGATATGGATTATCGAGAATCTCCAGCATCTGGTTGAACGGACCAAGATCCCCTGCATTTGCCGAAGCAAGTGCTTCTTCCACCTTATGATTGCGTGGAATGACACACGGGTTGTTCATTTGCATCAGGCGTTGTGAGAATTCAGCCTCCGCACTGTCTTGCTGACGACGAAGACTCCACCGCCGTTTCCAGTCTTTGAATGTTGCATCGTCATAGCACACGGGCTCGCGCTGAGAGTCTCGCCTTAAATCAAGAAACGTGTTGGTGTAATCGGCTTGGGCGTCTTTCATCCAATCGAGTAATTCGCGAATCAAGGCCTCATCTTCGGGCTCTTTGTCCCGCAAGCCCAATTTACTGCGCATCATATGCAACCACTCGTCTTGATAAAACCGATCCGCTCGACTCATGACCTCACCAGCCAGGTTCAACGCCTTGTCTGAATCTGGGTGTATCAGAGGCAAGAGAGTTTCAGCAAAGCGGGCTATATTCCACTGAGCAATGACCGGTTGGTTGCTGAATGCATAGCGGCCAGCATGATCAATGGAACTGAACACCGTCGACGGATCGTACGCATCCATGAAAGCACATGGTCCATAGTCAATGGTTTCCCCGGAAAGAGCCACGTTATCCGTGTTCATCACACCATGGATGAAACCCACACGCATCCACTCAAGCACCAGTTTGATTTGTTTTTCCATCAATGCATCAAGCAATGCAAGGGCCGCATTTTCAGATGTGCTGACCTCTGGATAATGCTTCTCAATCGTGAAATCCATGAGAGCACGAATCCAATCCGTGTTTCGGTGAGCTGCTGCATATTGAAAAGTACCCACACGTATATGAGACCTTGCTGTCCGGGTTAAAACTGCACCTTTCAGTGGCGTTTCGCGAAAGACATCCTCCCCTGTGGTTACGACGGCGAGGCTGCGGGTTGTTTCTATGCCAAGTCCATGCATGGCTTCACTGATCAGATATTCACGCAACATCGGTCCCAAAGCCGCACGCCCATCCCCACCACGCGAATAAGGGGTGCGCCCAGATCCCTTTAATTGGATATCAAAGGTAGAAGCTTCAGGCGTTTCTTGTTCACCTAAAAGCACTGCACGTCCATCACCAAGATTGGTGAAATGCCCGAACTGATGACCTGCATAAGCCTGTGCGATGGGGTCACATCCCTCCAAAAGAGTATTACCAGAAAAAATGGCGGCAATCTCATCTGACGTATTCCCCGAAAAATCAAGTCCTAGAGTAATCGCCAATCGATGATTAAGAAGGATTACCTCAGGTTGCTGTACGCGCACCGGCGGCACTCTGGTGAAAAAAACATCGGGGAGATGGGGGTAAGTTTGTTGAAATTTAAAGCCAGGATTTTTCATGAATAATACCTTCCGATTTCTTGGGAGAAATCGAGTGGGAAATTCTTAGGGAACAGCGCCATATCTATCCAGCATTTAAATAAAAATGAGGGCAATAGATCGTGCACAGGCATTACCTTGTGAGATTGAAGAGGGTTTTATGAAAAAAGGATAACCGTTTGATCACGTGTTCCCGAACCCCATGCATGAAGGGAGCCATCATGACATGTTGTAAAGGGACAGAAACAGCCAGACGCTTTTGGAAGGAACTTGTTTGCAAGGCAGCAAGGTTCTCCAGGGTCTGAGACCAGTTCTGCTGACTGTCAGCATACCTGGCTATTGGTTCTGAAGCTAGCCAGGCAGATTCTATCGCCAGAGACATGCCATTCCCCGTGAGTGGTGGGATCGTGGACATGCGGTCACCCACCTTAAGCAAGGGTTCCGATTTACTTAGTTGAGAAGCATCATAGGAAATACCCGATACACAGCAGGTGGAACCTTCAATCCTCTCGGCTGATTCCAAGGCTTCGTGCTTTTTCGGGTGCAAATTGGAACGCAAAAAATCTTTCCAGTCTGATCGCAGATCCAGGCCAGCAGCAAGTTTGGATGGCATTAAACCACATACATTCACCCTGCCCTTTTCCACTTGGCACATCCCAACATACCCAAGCTCAATAAAATGCATTTCAAGATCGGCTTCCAACTTCAAGCCCTGAACATGGAACTTGTAGCCTGTCCATGTAGCATCCTTCTCGGTGTTTGGTTTTCTACCGCTGGCAAGCACGGTTCCTTCATCAAGTAATTTTTCAGAAGCTACACGCAGGCCCGTGCAAAGTTCGCCTCCCATTGATTTGAACTGATCACTCATGATTCGGTCCATGGCATGCCGGGAAATACAAAGCGCAGGTTGAGTCATTTGAATTTCAGGGGAAATGGCTTTATTACCAAAAAATTTCATTGTTTTCGCCATCCGCCCCCCACTCCTCAGGAATGCTTCACACAAACCTAGTTTCCTAAGCAATTCCACTCCCCGACCGCTGATAAATTCACCGCAAACTCGATGCCTTGGATAAGTGCCCGACTCGCTGATAAGAGTTTTGACTTTTAATTGACGGAGACGGATACCGAGTGACAGACCACCCACACCTCCCCCCACAATATGAATAGGGCGTTTACTCATGTTGCAGTGGAGGAAGCAGAAAAGAAATGGCTGAACAAACCTGCTCGTCGCTCCTTCAGCTGCCATCTTGCAGGAACGGATTGATTCCAGATACGGGATAGCTCCTGATGATGGAAACCTGCGCGAACGCTGACTTTGGCATCGTGCAAGGTCACCGGGTCGCATCCCAACAATCTCAGCCCCATTGCCCCCAGCAATCCGAATCTGTCACGGCGGGGTTCAATACAGATAAACCGTTCGGTTTTCTGAGATAAATGGCGAAAAAGGAGTTTCAGTTCCTGCTCATCGAAATGATGAAGAAACAAGCTTGCGAAGCATATATCGTATGAATCAGAACTACTCTCAATCCAGTGAAACACATCGGCTTCAAATTCATTCACATCCCACCCTAGTTCACCCAGATCTCGTTTAACCTGCCTTGAGAGGCTGCCCGCTTTATCCACAAAATCAAAACGGCTGCCAGGGGGTAATTTACCCCACTTCTTGAAAATTTCATAAGCAAGAGCTCCGTCGCCAGAACCAATTTCAACAATTCTGAGGGAGTGACCCATATTCAGTTCTGGAAAAATACTTGATCTGAGTATCCGAGCATGATTCATCAATGCGTTGATGAGTCGCAAATCTTTCCTCGCATGGAATACACGGGGATCGTCTGGTGAAAGATGGTCCAGTATTTCAGATTGAATGAGGCGTTTCACGATCTCAAACTGCCTTTTATTCGGCTTTCAAAAGGATGCCATGGCTGCTGAATCCAGCACCGAAGGAATTCATCCACCAATAACCGGCGGGTGCACCCCGCTTAATTTGCTCTTCAAGAGCCATCAAAACGAAAGGGCTACTGGTGTTGCCGTATTTCTCCAGTAGTTTCCTGCTGACTTTCAGGTCCGCATGTTGGAGCTTGAATTTCTCAGTCAGAGCATCGAGCACGCGTTTGCCACCTGCGTGCGCGATCCAGGTTTGAATCGATTCCTGAGGTATACCTTCTTTTTCTAATACTATCAGGAGATCCGCATAGGCGCTTTCAGCTGCCAGACGGGGCGTATCAGGAGAAAGGATATTTCTCAGCATTCCCATCTTATGCTCAAATCGGAGCAGATCACGATGCTCTGGGCGGGTGGTAGAGTGCATGGCAACGGTTTCTATCGGCCGGTGATGTGCTGAGGGGCGGGAGCTGCATACAGCCGCAGCAGCGGCATCTCCAAATAAACACGCACTGATTAGGACGCCGGGATCATCATCAAGATAAAAAGCAGCACTACATACCTCGACGCAGATGGAAAGCACTTTGGACGCCTGACCACTGTGGATCAAGGCATGAGCGTTTCTCAGGTTTGGAATCGCGGCACCGCATCCATGTCCCACCAAGTCGAGCAGGATCATGGATGGATCCAGACCTAATGACTCACTCAGGTAACTCGTCAATCCCGGGCACAGGTATCCAGTACAAGTGCTAATTATGACGGCGTCCAGGTTTTGTGTTGCCAAGTTTGCTTTGATCAACGCATTTCTGGCAGCCTGAGCAGCCAAGGCCGGAGCGTGCGTCTGGAACCGATACTGCAGGACATCCGGTGTGAGATCAAAAGCTTTCTGGATGGAATCAAGAGCCAGCGATCTGGTCCTTATTCCATTGTCGCCTCGGAGGATGCGTCTCAACAAAGTCTGGGAAGTTGGTTTTAACTGGCCATACTGTGTGGATTTGAGGAAAGATTCCAGACACTCGGTCTGAGTGTAAGTATTTAGTGGAACAGCATGAGCAGCGGACCAGATGAACATAGGCTTATAATGAAATGCTGCTCACGCAACCAGCCATGGAATGTGGATGGTGCCAGATAAACGAGACGTGTTTGTTAATTGGATTCGGATAACCGGGTCGCAACAATGGCGCCAGATTTGATGTAATCTTCCGACAAATGACAATCTTCAACAAAGAGAACTTTTTTGAAGCAAACATGACAAAATTTGGTGAATGCATTATCCCCATCAGTCAAAGACGCCCAGTCCTTGGGGCATTCGGATGACTTGCAATTAATTATTTGTTTCATGATCGTTGAAATGAGACAATCGTAACAGACACTCATTTCAATTGGACGTCAAGTCAGGTTTTGAAATACCGGATCTATCTCCTTGCGCATGTCAGGATGTTTCGCCAAATATCGAGACGAGTTGTTGGTGACGGTAATGGAACATCTTTTCCAAGCGCCGATTGACTATCGGTGATGCAAGGCGGTTGAGCAACTTACCTCCCGGGATTTCGAACGTGATCGAATCATGCATGATTGATGAATCTTCGGTTACGGGCTCAAAC
>JBDQII010000192.1:0-9192 GCA_040264395.1 Verrucomicrobiota bacterium | reverse complement strand
GTCCGCTTCATTTTCGAGGTGTCGAAAACGCCATCGGTATTTTGGAACGGTGTGGAATGGAGTGTGAGGTTCGTGCAACCACATGTTGATGAAAAAAGGTTTTCCTTGTGCCTTGCTTTTTTGAATGAAGTTGACCACATGTTCAGAATCCTCATGAACAGGCATTTGTTCGCCGGCGCAATTAAAGGCACCATAAGTGTCAAAACCGTATTCAACCGGAACGGGTGAATCTGGAATCATATTATTTGCAAGATGCCATTTTCCAAAATGCGCGGTTGCATATCCGCCTTGTTTCAGAAAACGAGGTAACAGGGGAGCCTGCGTGTCCAGCCAGTCGGGCATGTTTCGTTTTGCATTGCTCGGTACCCAGGCAAAATGCCCATCGATATTGTAGCGAGCCGGGAAATGTCCCGTCATCACGGCGGTTCTACTTGGTGAACAGACACCGCTCGCGACAGTGAAACGATGGAAATCGGTGCCTTCTTTTGCCAGGCGATCGATGTGAGGCGTTTTGACGTAAGGATGCCCGTGGCAGCTCAAATCTCCCCAGCCCCAATCGTCCGCTAAAATAAACAGAATGTTGGGCTTTTTATCGGCCGCTGCCAAAAGGTTCGAACATAAAACCAGTATGAAGCAGATGTATCTTTTCATTTTGCTGATTGTAAGCGGGCTGGCAATTCAACGCCGGCGGGTATGAAGGTGACGTTTCGGTCGTTGGAGAGTGATTTCCCTTGGGTAGAGCGACCATGCTGCACTTGAAGTTCCAGCATTCGAAGGAGTGATCGCGCGATCTTAGGTCGCGAATCGATGATGTTGTTGGTCTCCGCTGGATCTTTACTCAGATTATAGAGTTGTGCTGTTGGTAAGCCTTGTTTCTTGGCAACGTTCTCACGGGGAGCACTCCAGCCTCCACTTCCGGCTGAAAGACAAAGTTTCCACGGTCCTTTGCGAATGGCAAAGGAGCCTCCAATGGAATGGCTGATCAGGGCACTTCGGCCGGATGAATCCGCCCCTTGAAAGACGGGAAGCAGATTGAATCCATCTTCACCACCAACATCTTGACGAGGTTGTTCCGTGATGGCTTCCAATGTGGTGTAAATGTCTGTCAGGCATGCCAATGCCGTGGTTGTTCTTCCTGCTTTTATTTGTCCCGGCCATCTTACGATAAATGGCACGCGATGTCCGCCTTCATAAATATCGGCTTTGTGACCTCTGTAAACAGCGCTTGGATGATGTCCGTTTTTTTTGAGTAACTCAAAATTTGCTTCAGGGGAACAACCGTTGTCACTCGTGAAAACAATGAGTGTGTTATCGTCGAGCCCGGCTTTTTTGACCGCTGCCATCAATTCGCCCATATGGTGATCCGCTTGCATCACGAAATCGGCATAGGGGTTCAATCCACTCGCGTCCTTGAATGGAGGTATGGGGACAATGGGCGTGTGGGGCGCAGGCAGGGCAAGGTAGATGAAGAAGGGTTTGCCAGATTTCGCATCGGATGCGCGTTCATTGATGCGTGAAATAGTTTTTTCAAATAAATGGGGCAACACTTTTTCGATATGAAAATCAGATCCGATGGGGCCCTTGCGATACCAGCCGTAACGATCTTCTTTTTTTGTGACCCCCTCAGTTCGGTCGGGTTGTGCCGTGACACGTCCTGTATCCACCCAGACATAGGGTGGCATGTCCAATGAACCGCAATGGGCGTAATACTGATCGAACCCATTGATGTCAGGGCCGTTTTTTACAGGTTGAGTAAAATCAATGTTCTTCCCGTCCGGCTTGTTCCAATCCCAACCCAGATGCCATTTGCCGATCATGGATGTGTGGTACCCGGCTTTGCGCATCAAATGCCCGATTGTGGGACGGTCAGCAGGAATCAAGTGGTCGCTGGTGCCACTGAGTACGCCTCTGGCAAGGCGTGAACGCCAATTGTAACGCCCCGTCAGTAACCCATACCTTGTCGGTGTGCATACCGAACTCGGTGTGTGGGCGTCTGAAAAAACCAATCCCCCGTCTGCCATGCTTTGCAGATTGGGAGTCTTGATTTTGCATTTCGGGTTGGTGGGAGACACATCCCCAATTCCAAGATCGTCAGCCATCACAATGATGACATTAGGTTGCGCGGGTGCTGCCGTTATTCGCGAGGAAGAAACTGATGCAAGTCCCGTGAGAGCGATTGATAATAGAAGATGAATCTGTTTCATATGCTTTTGTGTGCATGCAAGTTAGATTGAACATCTTGTTCGCCAGAACCCGAAGCGTCAAAACCAAACTTTCTCTGCATTACCAAATACCCAGCACCTGGCTGCAATGCAGGAGCTCAATCCTCAGGGTTTCAGGCTGGGTGATGATTGTAAGGCATATTCAGGATTGGAATCATGCAGCGTCCGAGGTTGCACAGGTGACAAACCACCATCATGCAAACACGCATACGAGCTTCAACAGATGCCGATTTCGGGCTGCGGTCGTCCAGTATGGGCGACCGCAGTGCAAGCAAGCTCCAGATCAAGGAATCACATGAACGGTGTGATTGATCTTGGTACGTATCAATTGGCCCTGAACAGTCTCGAGATCGATGTTCAACTCCAGCATGTGAGCGCGCTGCCAGTCGTCAATCGTCAGTTCTACCGTTTGACCGTCTGGCTGCAACTCGGCTTTGCTGATTTTGAAGCTACTCCAACCGGTCTTCCTTTCATTGACAGGGAGCTCTCGTTGTCCCAGTAAATATTCCTTTGTGCCATACTCCTGATTCCACAAGAGATCGGATCCTCTCAAACTGAAGCTTCCAGCATCATTGGCTGTGGATCGATCAAGAGGCTGGGTGAACTTCAGGCGCAGCCCTCTGGAAGTAACATTCAGTCCCGAAGGCATGGCCACGGGTTTTCCTGTGTAACGCACGCGGTCGAATCCGCCATCGCGTCCGGCATTCGATTGCCAGCCTTTCAATCCCGAAATGTAGAGTTGTCCGTCGCGTTCATTGAAGCGAAGGCGCATGACACTCGAAGTCGGGCGAAGGGGGAATTTCACAACACCTCCTTGCATTTGATTTCCGATACGTTCTTTCAAAACGAGATAGAGGGAACTTTGTCCGTAAGAGCCATGCAACATTTCCCCTTCAAAAGGACCCCACCTGGAAGTTGTCACCCAACCTTGTCCACCACCTGAATTATCGACCCCCTTGGGCAGCCATGCGAGGGGTCTTGGTTCTTCAGAGGGCTCAAGATAAGGCTCGCGCCCCATGCGTCGTTCCTTGACGGTGGCCGTGGTTTTCAACTGGTCACGGAGTTCGTAAGAATCCACCACTCCAAGAAAATCATCCTCACTTACCCAGTTGATAGGGCAGCGTGGCACGAAAGTACCTTCGTTGTCTCCTGTTGTGATTTGCCCTGTCGGGCTGACTCCGATCCCATTGGGGGCTCGCAATCCGCTGGCATATTTAGTCAAGGTTGAGCCGTCTTTACTGACTTTGAGTACAGAACCGTGATGATTACTCATACGTTCAAAACTTCGACCACCACCTCGCACAGGGGAACCGAAGGCAAAGACAAAATTCCCTTCAGGATCTGTGTGAAGATCAAAGAGAAATGCGTGAAAGCCTGAGGTCAATTCCCAGTCATTGTTGAAGTTTTCGTAATAGTCCGCCTCTCCGTCTTCGTTGAGATCATGATAACGAGTGATCTGGTCATCACTCAACGTGTAGATGATGTCATCGACAATTTTCAACCCCAGTGGCTCATGAATACCTGATGCAAAACGCTTCCACTCCAACTGTTCAAGGCTGTCAGAGATGCCCTTCACGATCCATACATCTCCGTCCCATGTGCAGAGAGCGGCGCTGGTGTTGTCCGAGAAAAAGTCAAATCCACCCACTCTGACACTGAGTCCCCATGGATTGTCGTAGGGCAGGGTGACACGATCCAATACATAAGGCTCGTCATTATCGTCCCCAGCAAGGTCTCCCTTGGTGATCACAACCTCAGGCCATCTTACAGGCCCTCCGTTGAGTAGCTTCCATAAGGGGGTTGGTTTACGGCTGGCCATTGACGATAAGGGTTGATCACCAGACCAGAACAAGATTTCTACCTGATAGGTTCTTTGTGCAGGAGGAAGGGTCAGTCGAGCTTGTCCGTCCTTGATTTCAAGCGTTGCTCCGGCTAACGGAGTGTTCAAACGAACACGGGTCGTACCTAGCTGAAGCGTCATGGGGTCTATTTGTGAGGCCTGATCACCTGCATCAGCCAGTGCAATTATTTTTGAATTTGTGTGCGGTGCGATCTCCAAAAGCCGGGAAATGATTTGCTGATTATCGCTCCGAATAAGTGAAGGATACTCCAGAACTTTTGTAGTGCCTACCGTGTAATGAAAAACAACCGAATCACCATGACGGTACAGTCCTTTGTAGTGCGTCCAATCCTTCGGTAGATGTCCCAGGGGAGGATAAGCGCCTCGGCGAGGATCTTCGAAGTTGCCAGTTGCATCTGCCCAGCCTGGTGTCGATCCTGTTGAAAACAATGCTTGTTCTCGCAGGCTTGGGAATGCTCCGTGGCCACCTGTGAACGGGAGACCTTCGAGCCTCAAGCCGCCATTCAACCAGGCACCCGATACGCGCATGGTATCGGTGTCGAAAACGATGCCTGCGTTTCCTTCCTTATCCAGTTTGACTACATGGCTTCGGAAGGAAACATTATCCCCACGCGCATCGCTGCCTATGCGGGCCGCCGTTCCAATCAATGATCCGTATTTTGCTGGAATCGATTCCGCAGTGCGCACTATTTCACGAGCGATCGGTTTCTCTTTTTCGGCGGTATCTTCCCACGTAGCACGATTCCATCGAATGGAAGAAAAGGCCTTTTTAGCATGGAGAAAATGAGCAGATGAAATGATCTGTTTCTCTTTGCCTGGTGGTGTCCATGCGAGTTGACACCCTTGTCCTCCCCCGATTTCTTCGTAAAGCAGCTCGAGTTCGTGATTTCCTTTTTTCAGCTTTATCTCAGCTGATTTTTCACCAAAAGCATGGGGCCCAATAAAATCAAGAATGGATTTACCATCGATGGACAATCGTGAACCATCATCGGAGCTCAAATGAAAGCGATAAGTGCCATCGGAAGGTATCTTCAGCGATCCATGCCAACGAACAAGGAATTGATCGTTCAACTTCGTGCCGTAAAAACCATCACTGGTATTTGGGAAATCAATCTCCGGGTCAACACGCAGGAAGAAAGGAGTCGCTCTGTTCAGTCGGCGTATGAACCGATCTCTGTTGCCTGATACTTTGTAGTATTCCCCGATCAAACCGGGCTGCATCCCCGGAGGCACGTCGCTTGCTAATTTGAACAAGTAGTCATGAATGGCGGTGAACTGTTTGTCAGCGTTCCCGTCAAAGTATTGTTTCAAGGGTGAAATATTATTCTCGGCGAAGCGTGGCATGATGGACGTCGGAGTCACCCGTTGCGGGTAATGCATCCACTGATGATAGAATTCGTTGCGTAAACGCCCCGGAGTCAGTTTGAGATTAGGTCCTGCTCCTTCAAAGACAGCGAGTGCGGGCTGATCGCCAATCGCGTGGCAGGCATTACAGCTGAATCCTCGAATACCAACCAGTGTTTCACCAATGCCAATGGTTTCGTTGGAACCCGGGTTGGTCATTTCAGGATCTGCAGAGATTCCCGCAGCATGAGCAAATCCTGTTGCCATATTTTTAGCACGTGATGGCCAGGCGGGCATACGGGCTTTCAGCCATGGGCGTGTTTTTTCTGGGACGGTCCCTTCCAGGAGTGTCGTCAGCCACTCGGTTTTGAGCTTGCTGCCGAGATGATCCAGAGAAGGGATTGTTTGTGGCGCTTGCCCGGCGCTTTCTTCCTCTGAATCAACGGTAATCGATTTTGAAAGATGCGCTGCTTCCTCCGATAGTTGGTCGCGCAAAGATGGAATTGAATCGCGTTGGTGACAGGCCACGCAATTCAATGCGGTAAATTGTCGATGCGAATATTCTGCGAGGTTCTTTTTGCCAAGTGAGGGGATCAGTTGCTGTGCTGGATCTTTTATCTGGTTCAAGGCCTTAAGATCGGCGTTGAAGCGTGGTGCCGAGGTTGAGGTGCTGGCTGGATTTCGGCAACCCTCTTCGGAATTCAATACTGCCAATAGATCTGGTGCAGCCAGAGCGCTTTGCATGCCCTGCATTTCGTGACAATTCAGACAACCGGATGAGATCACCAGGTTTTTCCCTATGTCGGGATTTCCGAAGCTCAACTCTTTTTTGAAATTTTTATCCTTATTCAAGGATCTCAGGAAGGCCGCCAGATCTTCCGCTTCCGAGTCTGACAAATCAAAGGTAGGCATTCGGGAGTCTGGATAGTGTTGAGCGGGAGTTTGAAGAAATGTTGCCAATACGCCATTTATGAATTTTTTATCCACTGACAATAATGAGATACGATCCGAAGTTTCGTCATGGATGGAATGACAGGCGTAGCAGCCTAATTCCTGAAATAATTGACCGCCAGATTCAGGATCGCCACCGCCCAATCTTTTGATTCGACTTCTGGAGCTTGCCAGGAAGGTTGCGATATGGGCCGCTTTCTCGCCGGCAGATTCGTCACGAAACATGGTTGGCATATGGGCGCCTGCCCGAATAGCGCTTGGGTTGAGGATCCAGTCGGCGACCCAGGCGGGATTCAATCGCGAACCCAAGCCGGTCAGTGAAGGGCCTTTTTCGAACAATTCCGGCATGGAGAGTGGCTCGCTTGTCTGATGGCAGGCGACACATTTTTGTTGGGCTACCAGATGACGAGCCGTTCGCAGGGGTGAGTCCATGGTGGCATCCCTTTTCGCCAGAGCGCTCGAAGGAACCGCTTCAAAATCGAAGTCAGCGGTTTTCCAGAACAACCTCAAAGCGGCATCTTTGTCTTTTGGGCTTTTGAAATGAATGCGTATCTCATGCTTGCCTTCGGAAAGAGTGATCGGTTCTGATGCCTTATCCAGGGAAGTGAGAGTTTCTATATCGTTAACTGCAAGCTTTGCTTTTCCTTGACCGCGCATTTCGAAGGTCACCTTCTGGCGTGCATTGATGATTAATTGCGACTCCAGCTTTGCCTCAAAAGTTCCCTGATTGACAAATGGAGTCGCGGACTCGTTCACTGGCACATAAATGGAGAGCGATCTTTCAAGGCGAGTATCTTGATGCGTGCCGGTATCATACTCGACTTTCACGCGATCGCTCCACACCGAAGGGACCATTGTCAATGCGATACTCAACCATACAAAAGGAAGCGTTAGTCTGCTCAGCCAGGACGATTTGAAAACAGGTAATGTTTGTTTCATGAAAATAATTAGTATTTCAAAAAGCTGACGTTAGTAACTTTTTCAACCTGGGGTCAAGGGATCTGTAATGATTTGAGTAATTAGCCAAAGCGATCTTGAAAACAGCTGCGCACTGAGTCCCCTGAGCACAAGAGCGTGACCGGGAAGAGATCAGTTTCCATTCCGTTGGATACCGTAAGCGTCCAATCTTGAAGTCATAGATAAAATGGGGATCTTTCTCGGTAGAGATTCAGCAATGATCAGTCGATCAAACGGATCTCGGGGAATACGTGTTCAATTACCTGATTTAATATCAAGGGGTAAATGAGTGGCCGAGTGAAAGGATAATGTCCGGTTTTCAGGGGCTTTTGGAACCTTTTCCCGTTGTGTTTCAACACTGGACTTTGATTGTGAAGGCGTGTCATGCTTGCTCCATGCCACACACCTTAGGTTCCATTATCAGCGTTGCGCTTATTTTGATTGGATGCGTCTCATCGACTGTTAGCGAAGCGGCAGAGAGACCTCCCAACATAATCCTGATCATGGCCGATGATTTGGGCTATGAATGTTTGAGCAGCAATGGCAGCACCTCTTACCAGACGCCTGAACTGGACGCCTTGGCTGCCAAGGGAATGCGTTTCACACAGTGCTATTCACAACCCGTGTGCACGCCCTCGCGCGTTCAGATCATGACGGGACGCTATAACCACGCCAACTATGAATTCTTTGGTTATCTCAACCCCAGAGAGTTCACGTTTGGCAATCTCGCCAAAAAAGCAGGATATGCCACATGCATCGCTGGAAAATGGCAATTGAATGGACTAACCTATCAGTTGGATGGCTATAAGGATTCCAACCGACCTCATGCGGCGGGATTTGATGAGTATTGTTTGTGGCAGTTGACGCAACCACGCGCCAAAGGTGAACGATATGCTCACCCATTGATCGAGCAAAATGGTCAATTACTGGATACAGAAAAATACGATTATGGCCCCGACGTATTTACCAATCACATCTTAGATTTCATAGAGCGCAACCAGAAGAAACCATTCCTGGTTTATTATCCCATGGTGCTGACGCACGATCCCTTTGTTCCCACGCCTGATAGTCCTGAGTGGAAAGATACCCCCGACAAGAAAGACAAAAGGTTTTTCGCTCATATGGTAAATTACATGGATAAACTGGTGGGTCGTATTCATCACAAGCTCGAGGCATTAAATTTAAGTGAGGAGACGATCTTTATCTTCACCGCCGACAATGGCACGCATCGATCCATTCGATCCACCACGCAAACCGGTGTTGTTCTTGGTGGCAAAGGCACCACACCCAATGCCGGAACGCATGTACCCATGATCGCCTACTGGAAAGGAAAGACTCCGGTCGGGAAGGTGAGTTCTGATTTGATTGATTTTTCCGATATGCTTCCGACATTCGGTGAAGCAATGAAGGCGGAACATCCGAATCCAGGTTTGGTTGAGGGAAGGAGCTTTCTTCCGCAGTTAAAAGGAGAACGAGGCCGTCCACGTGATTGGGTTTATTGTTATTACGACCCGTTGTGGGGGAATCTTGGGCAATACAAAAACCAGTTCGTAAGAGACCAACGTTACAAGTTGTATCAGGATGGTCGATTGATTGATGTCTCACAAGATGAATTGGAGAAATCGCCTCTGGATCTGGAACAAGTTGAAGGGCAATCTCAGCAAGCTCATCAGCGGCTTGGGCGCGTGCTCGACCAGATGCCTCGTTTCGCACCAAAACCTCCTAATAAGAAACCTTGAGCCATGCAAAAACAATTTGAAAAAAAGCGATGAACACAAGAATGACGCGTCATTCTTGTGTTCATCGCTTTTTTTCAAATTGTTTTTGCATGGCTCAAGGTTTCTTATTAGGAGGTTT
>JBDQII010000191.1:0-9193 GCA_040264395.1 Verrucomicrobiota bacterium | reverse complement strand
GGGGGATGCACCGATTCGATTTGAATGCCACTTCGGGCATTGTCGCCTTGATAAGTAGGCCAATCCCCTGTGGCTGCAGCGTGGAGAGCAAGAGTTTCAACAAGGAACAACGATATCACCGACAGCCCGTTTTGAAAGCACCGCTCGGTCCTTTTTTTCATATAGCATGGATCCATTTCAAGGTAAGGTAAGTAGTTTGTAAATATGTAGCAATGTCTCCTTCAATCAAGCCTCATCCGCTTGATGACCAAGTGAATTTTCTTGGATGATTTCCCCCACTTTCAAATCGATAGTACGATTCGCAAACTCATGAACAGCATCACCGTGTGTGACGACAATCACTGTCCCGCCCTTTTCCTGATATTGCTTGAGATGTCTGCAGACTTCCTTGGAATTTTCCGGATCCAGATTACCGGTGGGTTCATCCGCTAGTATAAGATCAGGTGATCCGATCATCGCCCGCGCGAGCGCCACTCGCTGTTTTTCTCCCGCGCTGAGCTGGTTGGGCAAGTGATTCAGCCTATGGCCCAAGCCCAATTCCTGGAGCAGCGCTTCAGATTTGGAACGCACACCTGAATGACTCCCATCATCTCCTGCCAGCACATTGCCAACTACATTCAGATAAGGAATCAGATGAAACATCTGAAACACAAATCCAATGGAATTTGATCTGACTCTGGCTCGTTCCGCGCGATTCAGTCTGTAAAGGTCTGTGCCTTTGAACACTACTTTTCCCTGGGTAGGCTGCATCATTGCACCAAGCGTCAGGAGCAATGTTGTCTTACCGCTTCCACTGTGCCCTCTAACCTCCAGAAATTCTCCCTTGGAAACGCTAAGATTAATCTCATCAAGGCTTTTTACCATGCCTTTGGAGGATTGGTAATACTTACACAATGATTCGCAGGTCAACATGATCTTATGATTCTCTCAAAGTCTCTGCAGGATCCTGGGTAACTGCCAGCATGGCAGGAATAAAGGAGGCTGCAGCTGCAAGTAATGGAGTAAGGATAAGGGACCAAAACAGGTACGACCATTCGGTTTTGATCGCTTTTGCTGTGATTTGAAAGATCGAGGGGCCCACCTCCAAGGCCATTGAATTACCAACCCAGAACCCAATAAAACCAGCGAAGAACCCAATGATCATTGCTTTTCCAATGACGAGCCCGGCTATAAAGCCCCCCCCTTTACCTAGTGCACGCCATATACCGATTTCAGATCGGCGCTCGCGAACGTTCAGCGCTGAAAGAACTGCTACCCAGATGGCCCCGCAAACCATCAGAAAAGGGCTGAGGAATTCAAATTTTCTCTGCACCATCTGGCGCTGACGAGCACGAGCATCAGCCTGTATCCGATCTTGAATGACTTTGGCTTCAGGCAGTATTTTTTCCAGCTCCTCCCGCAAAATGCTGATGGGGTCCTGATCCGCGGTCAAACACAGACAGTCAATTGCTTTAATTTCATTAATTTGCCCCGGCTTGCCGGCAATTTCCTGAACATCTTTCAATGTTCCATAAACGTAGACATCTTCTTCAGTACCATATTCAACCATCACCTTTTCGATTTTGAAATCATGACCTGAGAGCTGGAGTGTATCGCCTGATTTCAATCCTAATCGCTGACCTACTTGATAACCCAGATGAAGTGTTCGAGATTTTATCGTGAACCCCATGGGACGCTTTTTTTTGTCAGGAGATGTGATGGTCGGAGCCACTCCCACGAGAATCACGTCCCCTCCTCCCATGGTGATTTTCTGTCGCAATGAAGCCATGAGATGATTGTAGGTCATAAACACCCCTTGATAATTAGCCAGTCTTTCGACCGTTGCCTCAGGCATGGTCTGGTCCGAGAACCCCTGAAACCAATATAGATCCATGTCTGTTTGCTTGGGCAGAATCCTCAAATTAAAGCCTAAATCGCGAGCCACTCTTTTGGTTTCACGCTCAGCCGCAGATTCAGTGGAAAGATAAGCAGTCATCAAAGCCGTGACTGAAATGAGCCCACACAGCATGACGACGGTGTGCCCCTTGCGAAACGATATTTCTCTGAGAATGAGTGGCAACATCAGCTTTCCACTACTTTCGACTTCGCCCCGTGATCAGAACAACGAGTCCGCCCACTACTGCAAAAATGCAGAAGCCAGACAGCATTAATAGGACGCTGCGCGTTGAGGAGGGGGTTTGTTCATCTACCGCAACCGACAAAGGGAGCGTTTCCGTGCCGTAAGTGTCACTACTTTCCTTCGTCTCCGAGATACCTGAGATAGATTTTTTATCCATCCCCTCTGATTCGATTGTTGGCGAAACGTCTGAGCTGGTTATTGTCTCGGTTAAATCCGGTTCAGCGGGTGTTAAAGAGGATCCAATCGTTGATTCATCAAAGGATAAAACCTCCTCACTGTAACCGAGTAAAAGCATGTCCAAATCACTACCAATGCTGTCTGTGCCGTTGACGCGGATCGGATTTTTACCTCTTGCAAGGATACGGCTGATCTCTGCTTTGACTAGCGGGTTATCAGGATCAAATCCTAGATTGTTGTAGGCGCTTTGCTGCCGCTCAGGCCCCCAACGCACGGGAATCATGGGCCCCTGCATCCATGATCGGTCCAAATCACATTCGCAATCCTGACCAGCAACTGCGAGTATTTGCTGCAGTTTGCCTGCCGTTATTTCATCACCCTTGAGCGTCGGCCCTAGGCGCCGCCCCCTGCCTATCAAGACAGCCACTTGAGGTTTGTCCGGTTTCAGGTGCGTCATTTCCAACCCCCAGAGCATCGCCTCTTCCGCTTGAATCATATCGTAGGGAACTACAACGACTTGTGGGGGAACATCCACAGGCTTGGGCATTTCCGGGATCATTTTTGCCAAGGTAGCGGCGGCAGACTGAGCCGCAAGCCTGACACGCGCATTTTCTCGGACATCCTTTGTTTCGACTACCAGAATCACGGCATACGCTGTTAGCAAGTGCTCTACCGCTTGCTGACGAATCGGGGAATGAACCGCTCGCTCCATTCGACTCCAGTTACGGTTGGCATCAACATCATTGACTTGCTCAGGGGTCATCAAAGGCAAAGGTTTCAGGCCGTCGCGATATAGAAATGCTCCGTTGAAGGGAAGCCGAGCTTGATTGGATTGGAATCCGGGGTGGTTCAGAGCATCCTCAGGCGACAACCATCCTGTACGAATATTTGAGTCGAGAAATACGGCAGTGGCAACAGGCTGGATCCGTGCTTTCACAGCGTCAATGACCGAACCAGAGCTGATGGTAAGAAAAGCATAAGATTCTTGTGTAAGATCCACAAAAGCCACGTCTCTGACAGAATACTTGCAAGCGTGAGCACGGTGCCCCAGCAATGCCGAAGCCACACACATGTAGAACACCGTGACATGTGTTATTTTACTGAAAAATGAGTGCGCGTTTTGGAGCATTGGGACGAATTTTAACACCTTAAAACCTTTAAATCAACTTGTCATTCCAGTTGAGAACATACGCAACATGAAGGATCTCTGCGAATCTTGTATCGTCTGAAAGACACATCCGACAAATCGTAAGTTAACAGCACATTAAGGAGCGGTTTACCAAATCCTCCAATTAACTTGATAACCTCCATGGCTGCCAGCGAACCAAGACTGCCGGATACAGCCCCGAACACAGGAAAACGACGTCTCCATGTGGTTGACTTTTCAGGATAAAGACAGCGCAGGCAAGGAGTCTTGCCTGGCCATATAGTTGTAATATGTGATTCCAATGAAAAAACAGCACATTCAATCATTGGCTTACGATGTTTGACCGCAGCGTCATTCATGGCGTAGCGTTCCTCGAAAAGAGGAGCAGCATCCACCACAACATCCGCCTGCTGGACAAGCATATCGGCATTCTTGGCGGAAATGTTTTCTGAGCATGCCTGAATTTCAATGTCTGGGTTAAGCTCCTTGAGCCGCCGCACAATGGAATTCATTCGCGAATGCCCAATCCTGTCGCGCGTCATCAGTAATTGACGATTTAAATCACTGGGCTTGATGTTACCAGCATGAGCCAGGATCATTTTACCAACGCCGGCAGCAGCCAATTCATAGGCAACCACACCACCAAGCCCCCCACATCGACTGATCATGACGGTGGCATTCTTGAGCTTCTCCTGGCCGTCAAGCCCGAACCCATCAACGTCAACTTGCCAACTGTAGATTTCCCTCTCGAGCGGACTTAAATGTTTTTGCTCTTTGAACGACATGTTCAAATGGTCTCAATTCCTGGGCTATGGACCAATCCTTTTCTAAAAAGATTGAGGATTTCTTCTCTGAAGCTCATATTGGAAATCACATGGCATTGATTCGAGTTTCAGGACGACCGCAGGTATCCGGGGAAAATCTGGCCTCCCGCGAAATCCTCATCAACAACTCCCATGTGGTTGATGGGACACCAGATCACAATAAACCTAAAAAGCGCGACGCGCACATGCACGGTGGAGACGTTCTGATCGTGGACATGTCCGGTGAGGATGTGGGAATGCTCATTCGGCAGGAAAACTGATCACATGAGGATTATAGGAGGCATTGCAGCAGGACGTATTTTACAGGTTCCGAAGGGGCTGGGTGTGAGGCCCACTCCAGACCTGGTCAAACAGGCTTTGTTCAATAGCCTTGGCCCTAGAATCCTGGAATCACGAGTGCTTGATCTCTTCAGTGGAAGCGGAGCTCTGGGGCTTGAGAGTTTGAGTCGCGGTGCGGAATACGTATTGAGCATTGAGAAATCGATCAAACACGCACGATGGATTCAGGGTAATGTCAAGGAATGTCGTATCCCGAATGATCGACATAAGATGAAAGTTCAGGATGTTTTCCCTGCGCTAAAACAGTTGATTGAACAGGGCACACAATTTGACCTGATCATGGCAGATCCACCTTTTGGCGAGAAAAACATAAACAAACGCTCCCAATCACTTTCACAACGTTTGCTGGATGTGGCCGAATTACCCAGGATCTTGAGTCCCGATGGCCTTTTCCTGATGGGGCACACCAAGCGAGATGATGTGACCATTACCCCATGGTGGGAATGCAGAAAAACCATGAAACATGGTGATTCTATGTTTGAGTTTCTGACGCCCGTTTCATCTGGATAATTGTGCTAGAACCGATCAGGTTGAATTAAGCCTGTTAGACAAAACCAGTTCGCCAAGGAGAACCCTGATTGGAGGCAGTGGAGGTTTCACAACTGTTCGGAAAACCATGCCTGAAAAAAAAAATCAAAAAAGTGCATAATCACTCCCGTCTGACCTGGGTAGACAACCTGAGGACCTTCATCATTTTTCTTGTTGTCAGCATGCATGCATGTGTGACCTATAGTTATGTTGGAGGATGGTATGTCAATCATCCTCCCGGGCCTTCTGCGTTCGAGCAGATCATGTTTATTATCTGGCAAGCTCACCTCCAGTCATTTTTCATGGGCTTGCTGTTTTTTATTGCCGGAGTGTTTGCACATCAAACAATGAAAAAGCGCGGAGTGGCAGGGCTCATGAAAAAACGTTGGATCAGGCTCGGGATACCTTCGCTTTTCTACATGATTATCATGCAGCCCTTGATAGTGTATGCAGGACTCCGCGAGCCAGAAGCCTCAGACTTACCCTCCTTCATGAGCTACTGGTACGAGTATTTGAGTTCAGGCAGTGTCCTGGGAGGGAGCGGCCCCATGTGGTTTGCCGTGGCGTTGTGGATTTTTTGCGGTGTCTACGCTGTGAAACACATGGTTGGTGGAGAGACGCGATCCATTACTGCACACACACAAGTGCCAAGGCCCTCAAGCATGTGGCTTTTAGGATTGGGGCTGGTTTGTGGTTCCTTTCTGGTAAGACTTGCCTATCCGCTGGGCTCAAATATTTTCAACATGCAATTAGGTTTTTTTACTCAATATGTGGCAGCGTTTTGCCTTGGGATTATTGCGGACCGAAAAGGATGGTTTGAAGCACTGGTCATTTCCAATCACGCACGCTCAGCGGGATGGTTGGGGCTCATCATCGGCCCTCTTTTTTTGATGGGCTTGGTCGCAGCAGGTGGGCCTCCACCGCAGGAAGGCACGATTGTCTACAGCGGTGGATGGAATCCCTGGGCCTTTGGTCTCTGTTTCTGGGAACAATTAACGGGACTTTCGCTTGCTTTGGGTCTCATGTTTTGGTTTCGCAAACTAGGCAACACCACCCACCTCTATGCCGTTTGGCTATCAAGAAGAAGTTTTGGAGTTTACATGCTTCATTCACCAATCATGGTTGCTTTCACTCCTGTATGCAATTCAATCGCAGACACCAGTCGCCTGATGGCTGCAGCTATTTTGACGATGCTCAGCCTTGTAGCATCCTACATCGCAACAGACCTGATCCTTAGATTACCGGGAATCAAGAAATTTATTTGAAAATACCTGATACAATGAAGCAAAAAACCATCCTTTCATTTGGCGAAGTTTTGTGGGATTTGCTACCGGAGGGTGCTGTCATCGGAGGGGCACCATGCAATTTCGCCTTACGGATGCATAACGCAGGGCACCGCAGCATCATGGTGTCTAGTCTGGGCTCAGATACAAATGGCACAAAGGCTCAAAAAGAATTGACCCGACTCGGCCTGCCGCTGGAAGGGCTTCAGTTCATTTCAAAATTCCCCACGGGAACGGTGGAAGTCTCTTTCAATGCAGATAGCAACCCGAACTATTATATCGTCCCCGGGGTGGCTTATGATCAAATACAGCTCAATCCTTATCTCGAAAAGATTGTCAGTCGGGTGGACGTTGTTTATTTCGGTACACTTGCTCAACGTTCAACCAGATCTCGGGATACTCTGCATTGGTTGCTCCATCATTCCCCATCCCATGCCATCAAAGTGTATGACGTCAACCTGCGGAAAAACTGCTACAACAAGCAAACAATCCAAGAATCATTATTGCAGGCAGACATATTAAAACTCAGCGATGAGGAAACAGATGAGATTGCGAGCTTTTTCGGATGGGACAACAAAGACTTGATCAAAATGGGGCAGCACCTCGTGAATCAATGGAATCTGAAATGTTGCTTGATCACCCTCGGGCCAAAAGGGGCGCTGGCATTTGATGAGGACGGTGAAACGATTTACCAACCGGGATTCAAAGTCGAATTGAAAGAACCAGTGGGAGCGGGAGACGCATGCACTGCAGGCTTTATTGACCATTATCTCAAAGAGGATCTATTGAAAAAGTGTTGTCAAGTCGGGTGCGGATTAGGTGCACTGGTCGCAACTCAATCGGGCGCTACGGAGCTTGTTTCCATGGAATCCTTGGAACACTTTCTGAATACTTGCTCGGAATTTCAGATAGATGCTCGTTTTAAGCACCTGATTCCATCATAATGAACGCATGTCCACTCACATCCAGTCCATTACAGGCAGACATTGGAAAACAGGCGATTGGATAAGCATCGAGTTCAATCAGAAAAAGATCCTGAATGTTTCAAGTGCAGCCCAAGGATCAAGGAATGCCCCGTGGTTGGCTCCAAGCTTACTTGATCTTCAGGTAAATGGCTATGGAGGCGTTGACTTTCAAAAACAAAGCTTAACCGAGGCAACCTTGATGACGGCAGCTGAAGCTTTGAATAGAGACGGTTGCCCACGTTTTTTTTTAACACTAACAACCTCAGACTGGTCATCTATTCTGGGCAAACTCAGGCGCATCAAGTTATGGCGAGATCATAATCCGACTCTGCGGGAATGTATCGCAGGTTGGCATTTGGAAGGCCCTTTTTTATCTGAAGAGCCTGGTTATTGTGGGGCACATGACTCCTCAGTCATGGAAGATCCAAACCCTGAAAAAATACAGGCATTGGGAGAAATTATCCAGACAGATCCAACACTCCTCACCCTGGCACCCGAGCGACCTGGCTCAATGGCATCGATACTTCACGCGTCTAAGCTGGGAATACAGGTGAGTTTGGGACATACAAATGCAAATACAGCTTGTTTGAGTGATGCAGCGAGCGCAGGTGCAACGGGGTTCACACATCTAGGTAATGCCTGCCCTCAAAAACTGGATCGACACGATAATCTCATTTTTCGAATACTGGATTGCGGAAGTTGGATGACCGGAATCATACCTGACGGCATCCACGTTTCGCCTGCTCTATTTCGAATGGTTCATAAGTTGATTCCGCTGAACCAAATTTATTATACAACCGACGCCATGTCAGCAGCAGGAGCACCGCCGGGCAGATACACGATTGGAAACATCGAGGTAGAGGTAGGTGATGATCAGGTTGTCCGTCAACCTGGTCAAAGCAACTTTGCTGGATCCGCCCTGAGACCCAGTGAAGGAATAACGCGGGCAGCAAGGATGCTTCACTCAAACTGGCAGGATGTTTGGAACCATTTCTCTGAAATTCCCTCTCGTTGGATGGGATTGTCCACTGGCTTGTGTGTAGGCGCACCCTCAAATTTCAGTATCGTACGAGGGGACTTGACCGTGGGGCTATCCATCGAAGTCAACAAACCTGCTTAAACGAGCTCCCGGGCCGAGCATTCATGAGGTTGGAATATATCGCAGAGGAATACTTTGATTGATTACTGAATTGACCATGTGAAATGACTCAAAGAACCCCCTACAGCCAAAGAGAGTATCTCCTGAGTGGATATGACGGGAAGTGAGGCAAAGAAGCCAACATACGAGAACACAAACCCTTGCACTGTATTAAGAATGATCACATGCGACTTCATGCTGGAGGCAATTCGGGGTTGACTCAAAACAACATACATCGCAGACAATCAAAATCGGGAGACTTATGATCAGTCAAATTTATAATCTGGTTCATTACATGACTTTTATCCACCGAAGTGCGAAATGATCCTGAAAAGTATTTGAATCGTGGTTTTCGGATATTCGACTATAGGTTCATAGCTATTCCCCTTCATTTTCAGAATTTTTTACTTGCAGTGTCTATGGGTTTACATCCGAAAAAAGTTCTATCTTGATTTTATTTAGAAACCTATTGAACACTTTGCAAGATCTCGAAACATCTACAATTTCTGCACTGGCATCAAAATTCAGCTTGTCGCGCAGTACTTTATTGTATTACGACAGAATTGGTCTGCTGAGGCCAAGTAAACGAACGTCGACTGGCCATCGTAGATACGAACAAGAGGATTACGAAAGGTTGAGGTTAATTTGCGCACTTCGAAAGGTGGGATTAAGC
>JBDQII010000190.1:0-9215 GCA_040264395.1 Verrucomicrobiota bacterium | reverse complement strand
TGATGCGTCGACTCAATGCGGCGTCTCCCGGTGGCAACAGGCTCCAACCTTTTGGCACATCCAGGGTTTCCCCTTCAACGCTTAGAACCTGGCGATGGTTTTTGGTGGGGCGGACTTCAAGAGCTGCATCAAGCATGCCCACTGTTGATCTAAAGCCTCATGATGTTTCAAGTAACAATCAAACGCGGACTCATCGGGAATCCCTTTGAGCTCACTCTACGTATTGACAGCCCAATATCCGGCATGTTCAACTCGCACTCTATGAAACGTACTGCTGTTATCATTGGCTCCCTCGCGATGCTTCTCAACGCTGGGATGATTGCGCCACAAGCTGCCGGCCCCATTTGGACGGACCCGGCCAAAGCGAGTGCAGAAAATCCTGACTTCTCACTCCAGGGAGAATACATCCAAGCGGGTAAAGCGTTTCAGGTGATTGCCCTCGGAAAAGGTCAGTTCCAGGTCAGTGTCTACAACGGTGGACTCCCGGGAGTCGGTTGGGACCGTTCCTCCATTGGGCAAATCCGCGGTAACACTGAGGAGATCAAAGCACTGACCCAGCATGCACATCGGGTCACGCGTCAAAGCCCACGCTTGGGAGCCAAAGCTCCAGCCAACGCCACCATTCTATTCGATGGCACCAGCGCGGACGCTTGGGATCATGGCAAACTCTCTGACGGCCTCCTCGAATCCGGCACTCAAACCAAGCAGAGCTTCGGTGATTTCGAGCTACATATTGAATTCAGACTTCCTTTCAAGCCGGAAACCACGCCAGGAAGCCAAGACCGAGGCAACAGCGGTATCTATTCCTTCAACCGATACGAAACCCAGGTGCTTGATAGTTTCGGTCTCGATCTCGATATCAACTCATGGAAAGAAAAACCTCAGTCTGACCCCAAGCAATGGTGCGGTTGTCTTTACAAATTCAAATTGGCAGACACCAACATGTGTTTCCCTCCGCTCACCTGGCAGACCTACGATATTCATTTCACCGCACCACGATTCGAGGGGGATGAGAAAATCAAGAACGCACGGATCACCGTGATCCACAACGGTGTCAAGATTCATGATGACGTGGAACTGCCCAAAGGCACCGGGGCTGGCGGCAATCGCAAGGAAATCACCCGTGGCCCAATCGTCCTTCAAGGCCACGGCAATCCTGTCCGCTATCGCAACATCTGGATCGTTGGCAAATAGGCTGCAAGCTACTGTTTGGAATGAATTTGAGTTCATTCAAGAACAGCGCGGACCTAACCGCCTGCTCAGAATAGGGAGTTGTAAATTTTTCTGTGTTGGGTGACTTGATTTTTAGTTGTCCGTCGTGAGGAGGTCGTCAAGAGTCAATGCAATAATTGTCCCAATCAAGGTGATTGGCATTGGTATTTATGGATGGGCCTGACCGGAATTCACAAAGAAGGGGAGCTTCGGCAACCAATGGATTCTCGAGTGCAACTTTGATGAGGTTATATCGATTGAGTCGGATATTGAATCTAATTTTTGTGATAGTTGCCCTGCTGCCAGAAGAGAATGCAATCATAGGCGGCTTTAGCTGAAATTCATTCTTTCGGTTCATGCCACACTCCAGTCTCAAATGCATGGGTCGTTCGTTCCGTTCCAAATTCTGATTCGACGATCTCTCTCAGTTGGTCAGGATCAAGTTTGGGACCGATACACATGAGGGAGGCCGGTGTATTTGGAAGGTCATGAACGGGGGTGGGCTTGGGTATGGTTTCAGTGCCTACTTTTTCGAACAACCAGCGAGGTTCAGCTTGACCAGGGATACTTACGAGCGCTTTGGCACGAAGCACCCAATGGGGTAGTTTATCCATGAGCCGTATCATCCTCGAAGCGCTTACCCGAGGTGGAAGCGGTAGTTTGCAACCTGTAAAACGATGTGCCAGCTGATGCTCATGGTCTTGTGTTCGTTTTAATTTTTTTCCTGAAGAGAGCTGTTCGACTGATTGGCCTAATTTGGAGTGTGTGTGGTGCTCAGCTGCATGGGATTCAGCGTGGTTCCTTTCAATTCCCGAGACAATGATCTGCAGAAGCTGCTTTGTATTGACTTCGCTGGAGTTGGGAGCAATTGCACGAACACTTTTTTTTATTTTATTCAAATGGTCTGCATGCATTTCTTCCTGAAAAGAGAGATACCAAAAGCTCGCCGTTTCAAGTTGCCTTCGTTCCAAGTCGTTATAATCCTTTCGGGATTCCCAATGCCGAGCATCAATGACGCACACCTGCAGTCGCGGGAAAAATGGCAGTTTTTCCTCCAATAGGGTAAAGGTCTCAAGAAGCGGCAGCGGATCTGCCGTGCCGTTCAATTCGACAAGCACGAAATCCCCCTTGCCTTTGGCTGCTGTCCGGCAGAGCACGACCAATTCCTCAAGACTTTCGCAACAGGCGCAGCCCGCTGCAAGTGGGGCCAGACTCGTCAATGATGAGCAATCCAGCGTTGCCGAATCAATTTCTGCATCTCCAAAATCGTTCAGGATGACGTCCGTTTTGAACCCGTGTTCAACGACGTCAGTGAGGAGTGAACGAAGGAGCGTTGTCTTGCCTGTGCCGAGAAATCCGGTGATCAACAGGAGTGGTTTTGATGGGTGCATTTTGATATAGAACCACTGCCAAAAAACATCTTCAAAGTGTGTTTCTATTTGCTGGTAGCCCTGATCCTCTTTTCCTGAAATTAAATGATGAGCTAGAGCTTGGTTGGATTTGTCGTGCCTTCATACACCAATGCAGGATCAAAAGCCTTATCCTTTTCAATGAATCGTAATTCGGGTTTATTGCTGCTGACTTTTACCTCACGGTAAAAGCAGGTTCTATAACCGACATGACAAGAAGCTTCGTTACCTCCTTTTGTGGGCGTGGTCAGCGAAACTTTAATGATGATGCAATCCTGATCATCATCAATTAAAATTTGGTGCACCTGCTGACGCATTCCTGAAGTCTCTCCCTTGACCCATAATTTTTGTCGCGATCTGGACCAGTAATGAGCCAATTTTTTTTCGATCGTGAGGGAAAGAGCTTCTTTGTTCATAAATGCGAACATGAGTATTTCGCCTGACTCGACGTGCTGAGTGATACATGGAAGCGTGCCGGATGCATCAAATTTTGGTGCAAGTTCAAAACCTTCCTCAACCTGCTCGATGCTGCGACGCGAGGCGAAATCCCAATCGGGATCCAATGATTCGATCTTCGGGTGATGATTCATGATATTATTAAAATGGTAGTGTGATGGGAGGCTAAGTAATCGGCTGCTGCTTGATAAGAAGGTGTCAGCGCAAGCCAGCTTCATTGTGTTTAATTCAGTTTGCAATTTCTGCAGTAACCCCTGAGTAAAATTTCTGTGACTTCTCGGATTTGAACATTCGATTTCAAACTGTCTTTGGGTAGTTTTATATCACTCAGACATGATACATCACCGCAATCCAGACAAAGAAAATGAGGGTGCGTATTGTTTTTCTTTTCATCACTTTCAATGAGTTCGAATCTCCAGACATGATCTCCCACCTCTGTCTTCCGCACCATTCCTGATTCTACCAGATCGTTCAAATTGCGGTAAGCCGTTGCCTGGTCAAACCCCATTGTAGATAAATGTTCCGCGACATCAGCATGTGTCAGAGGGTAGTCAGTTTGATGCAACAACCCCAACGTTTTGATTCGCGCAGGTGTGGCACGTAACCCCTTACTCCTGATGGTTTGCCTGAGTGTTTCTCTGTTTGTTAACGGCATGCTGATGCATTTGTCTTTTATTATGGTTGTGGATTGCTCGGTTTGCCCGGCGTTTTCTGCATTATTTTTGAAAAGAGTATTGCCAAATGCAAAAGGTTTGCAATAACGTTTTTGAAACAAGAAATGCAGTCCGCCCATCACAAAAGAAAATATCATTCGATATCAGCAATCATGCTGATCCTACTGATATCCGTGCTGTCGATGGGGTCGCGGAGTTATTCATTTCATCAATGGGTTTGTGGAGATGAGGTTCGTTGTGTCATGGAGCATGCAGCGACAGGGTGCGAGAGTAAAAACCAAGACTCCTTACCGGGTAAGGAAAATACCGGAACACCAGATCCACTGCAGCCTTTTTGCCAATCAGGGTTCGAATTCCAAATCGTTCACCTCAAGGTTTGCCATGAACCGGATTCGTTCACCGAATTACCTGCGTTTCCTGGATCCCAAATGGTATCCCTTAGAATCTATTCTTCTTCCCCTTCTCGAGCTCCACCAGCCTTGGTTTAGTCTCATTACCCATATCGTTCGTTACGAAGCGGTGCTCATATCCTTGTTTATATGAACAAGGATAAAACTTCATATGTTGCTAAACCAAGAATGAATTATGAACTTAAAATTTTTAAGTCGAAACCGAGAATCATACTCGAAGTGCGCAGGCAATCAACGCGCATTTACACTGATTGAGCTACTCGTTGTTATCGCTATCATTGGAATATTGGCTGGACTACTTTTTCCGGCATTGGGGCGTGCATCAAGCAAGGCCAAACAGATCAAATGCGCTTCCAACATGAAGCAGATTGGATTGGGAATGCTGATGTATATGGATGATTTCGATGGCAGGCTTCCCAGAACCGGCCAGGAAACGATGAATACAAATGAGATGTTTATTCAAAAAATTCACTCGTATGTGGGAAACTCCGAGTCCATACGTCTCTGTCCAGCAGACCCCACGCGCATGGAACGACTCAGGAACAGGGGATCCAGCTATATACTGAATGATTTTGTTTCTGTTCCGGTGATTGATCCTTTTGGGCGGGTAATTGAGCCTCTACCGAAATTGGACCAATTGCGTCAACCATCCGCAACAATACTTCTTTTTGAGGTTGCTGATGAATATGGACCCACAACTTCTGTGGATCACGCTCATTCGAGAACATGGTTGAACAGCGGTTGGAAAGGTGTGATCGATGATATTCGCCCGGATCGCCATCGTGTGGGCGGTTCCAATGCTGACCGAACGGAGGGCTACGCCAATTATTTATTTGTCGATGGCCATGTGGAACCGATCCACGGTAGAGAAATCAAACAACAGTTTGATGCAGGAATAAATGTTGCTCAACCCCCTGAGTTTCGAAGGCAGTAACTCCAGATATTGAGTGAGTTTAAGGTAACCGGGCCATCAACGAAAAAAAGCACATGAAAACAATCGAAAAATCAAATTGCCGATCCTTTGCGTGGCTTGATTCCCTCGCCATTGGGATGTCCATGCTATGTGCTGTCCACTGTCTTTTGACGCCGGTCTTGATTATCTTTCTCCCCATCATGGCGACTACGTTTTGGGTGCATCAAGACTTTCATCTCTGGATGATTCTTTTTGTGGTTCCAACGACCTCAGCAGCCGTTTTCATGGGGTGCAGGATGCACAAAGATAAAATGGTGCTGTTCTTGAGTATCCTGGGTCTGGGCTTCTTGGTATCCGTCGCGGGTTACGAAACATGGTTTCATACCGAGCGCGTCCTATCTGAAGCTTCCGCTTGTCCCCATTGCCTGGCAAAACAGGAAGGCAATATCTTCAGTGGGATCACATTCTTTAATGTCATTGGGGGAGTTTTTCTGGCCTCCGCACATGTGAGAAACTACCTGCTCTGCCGAGCGTCCAAGTGCACGCAAGCAAACTAAACCAATCGGACGAATATATGCCAACCTACGTTTACGAGACCATTCCCATCGATTCCACTGAAGAGCCTGTGCGCTTCGAGATTAAGCAGCGCATGCTTGACGATCCGTTAAAAAAACATCCGGATACTGGCCAGCCCATGCGTCGGGTCATTGCTGGAGGCATTTCTTTTGCATCGAAAAATGCCAGCTCACCCGGGGCCAGCTCCTGTTGCTCCTCGGGTTCTTGCTGCAGCTAGGTGAATGATGTCGTTATGGGATGCTTTGACCTCTTGAGAGGGCCATGGAAATTTACGAGCCGGGCCTCAGGTTGACGCTGGTTGGTGCATCTTAAATCACTACTGAAGGATATAACCTTGCAATGGTTTTTTCCTCAACCATTCAGATCGCCAATGAATAACGATCATCAGAATTCAAGTAAAAATGAACAAGAACACATATAATCGAACCCCCGTAACGGTGCTCACCGGGTTTCTAGGCTCGGGAAAGACCACATTGTTAAATCGTATACTCTCAGAGCATCATGGAAAGCGGATAGCTGTGATCGAAAATGAATTTGGCGAGATTGGGGTGGACAACGATCTGGTCATCGGTGCCGAGGAGGAAATCTTTGAGATGAACAATGGTTGTATCTGTTGCACGGTAAGGGGGGACTTGATTCGTATCCTTGGCAACCTATTGAAGCGCCGGGATAAATTCGATCATATCATGATCGAAACCACCGGAATGGCGGATCCCGGTCCGGTTGCGCAAACCTTTTTCATGGATGATGAATTGCGTGATGCACTTGCTTTGGATGGCGTTGTCACTCTGGTTGATGCCAAGCATGTGCTTCTTCACATCGATGATAGCGATGAAGTCAAAGAACAAATCGCCTTTTCGGATGTCCTCTTGCTAAACAAAATTGACCTGGTCGCCCCTTCTGAACTCGATTCATTGGAAGCTAGGATTCATTCGATGAATTCAACCGCTAAAATTTATCGCACGCAGGATGCGGTCGTGGACATGGACAAAGTGCTTAATCTGGGTGGGTTTGATCTGGACCGAGCGCTTGAAGTAGATCCTAGATTCATGGAACCCGAGTATCCATTTGAATGGAGCGGATTGTTCGAGCTTCAGACCGGCGATCATAGGCTTGCTCTCAAGTCGGGGCCGGACCCGGCGATGAACCTCAATTTCCGGTTGGTGAAAGAAGCCAGCGAACCCGCCATGCGTGACTCAGTTGAAAAAGCCGTCCAAGTCTTTTCAGACGCTGAAGTTCTGTTGGAATCAGAAGCTGTGATCGAAGCGGGAGAGCAATTGAGTAAGATCAAACTTGAGGATGATCCGCTTCAATACGTACTCCGTGCAACCAGGCAGGGGCCTCACGTGCTGTTCACGGAGCATCATCCTGATGAATTTGAAGCCTATCTCAGCGATCCTGAAGGGAATCGTCTTGAGCCCTTGTTTGAGCGTGAATACAAACCGGATCACACGCATGATGACGATGTCGCATCCGTGGGCATCAACACGGCGGGGGATCTGGACCTTGAAAAATTTCAAGCTTGGTTGAGGAAACTACTGGCCAATCATGGGCCTGATATTTTTCGCATGAAAGGTGTCTTATCGTTCAGTGATTCCAATGAACGCTACGTATTTCAGGGAGTTCACATGCTTTTCGATGGTCGGGCGGACCGACCATGGAAAGAGGGAGAACGGAGTAATTCACTCATATTCATCGGTCGTAATCTTGACCGGAAATCGCTGAATGAAGGTTTTTGTGCATGCCTGACGTAGACGGTTCTTTTTTGGACAAGAAGGCATTGTCAGAGTTGAACCACGTGGCTCTGGACGACTTCATCATTGATCTGGCGTGGTCTCCGGATGGAGCTAAACTCGCTGCGGTGACCGTGGAGGGTGGGGTGTTTTTGATCGATCCCGAAAGAGATGCGACCGATCCTGAATGCATCGGTCAGCACGATGGAGGGGGCAATTCAATCTCATGGTCTTCGGATGGAGTTGAATTTGCCACTGCCGGCCATGATGGAGTGGCAAAGGTTTGGGATGGGCATTCGGGCAGGGAAATAGCCCGCGTCCAAGCTGGAGATTCCTGGGTTGGAAAGGTGGTATACCATCCCCGTAAACGTGTTCTGGCTACCGTTGCTGGCAAGCACTTGAGACTGTGGAGCGAGCAACGTACCTTGTTGTATGAATCTTCTGAGCATTCCAGTACGATTGCAGATGCGGGTTGGAATCCTGATGGAACCGGCATTGCAGTCGCTGCCTATCAAGGAATCACGCTTCATGCGCCGGGAAAGCAGCGTCAGCCTAGGAAATATATCTGGAAAGGTTCGAGTGTCGTGTTGGCGTGGAGTCCCGATTCGAAATACATGGCAACTGGAGAGCAGGATTCGAAAGTTCATTTCTGGCATGTGAAGTCGGGAGAAGACGCGCAGATGTGGGGTTTTCCCACCAAGGTGCTGGAATTGAGCTGGGACCCCAGCGGCCAATGGCTGGCCACCGGTGGGGGGGCAACAGTGGCTTTGTGGGATTGCAGTGGTAAAGGACCTTCCGGCAGGAAACCACGGGCCTACGAGGCGCATTCCAACAAGTTGACTCAGCTGGCTTTTCAGCCCGACGGACAGTTGCTTGCCTCGGCTGACATGGATTCCACTGTTGCCTTATGGGATCCCTTGAGGCACGACAAGGTGATTGGTGGTAGCTTGCTTTCAGCCCCTGCAAGCTGTTTGCGCTGGCGTCAAGGAGGGGTGTTTGCGGTTGGGCTGCAGGACGGTAAAATCCTGATCTACGATGTTCAGCCACAATATAGATCATGATTTCAGCAAGGTTTTCTCCCAGTTTCATGGCTTTAAATAGAAATAGATAATGGAAAAAACAAAAAAAAATCTACCCGTAACTGTTCTCTCGGGTTTCCTTGGAGCAGGCAAGACTACATTACTTAATCATATTCTTCATAACCGTGAGGGGCGACGAGTGGCTGTTATTGTCAATGACATGAGTGAGGTCAACATTGACGCAGCTCTCGTTAAAGGAGGTGGTGCGACTCTCAACCGGGCGGAAGAAAAGCTCGTTGAAATGTCCAACGGCTGTATCTGCTGCACCTTGCGCGAGGATCTTCTTAAGGAAGTGGCGTCACTTGCCGGTGAGGGGCGGTTCGACCAGTTGGTTATTGAAAGTACGGGGATTTCCGAGCCATTGCCTGTGGCTGAGACATTTACTTTTTCTGACGAAGAAGGACATTGTCTCAACGATCTTGCCCGACTCGATACGATGGTCACGGTGGTTGATGCCTTCAATTTCCTGCGCGATTTTGGCTCACCTGATTCACTGGTGGAGCGCCGGCAGGCGCGTGATGAACAAGATGACCGATGCGTGGTCGACCTGTTGGTAGATCAGATCGAGTTTGCCGATGTGATTATTCTCAACAAGACCGATCTGGTGAATCATGAGCAACTACAGCTTGTCACGGGAATTATCAAAGGTCTCAATCCGGATGCAGAACTAGTGAATGCCACCTTTGGGAAAGTGTCCCTAGGTTTGCTGCTCAACACCGACCGATTCAGCATGGAGCAAGCTCAGGAAGCTCC
>JBDQII010000189.1:0-9236 GCA_040264395.1 Verrucomicrobiota bacterium | reverse complement strand
TGAGCGGATTTGGATTGGGGAGCTGCATGCTGAGTTCCTGTGCCAGTTTTTCAGCTGCGCGTCTTCTAGGGGCAAATAGCAGTATGGGTCCCAATCCCTCAGCTAAGCTTTTGGCTGTAAATTTGGCCCAGTAACTTCTCATTTCTCGAGGTAATTGATGAGGAAGATGGATAGGAGCTATTTCTTCGAGAGGAACGGGGCGGTGGTGGTGCTGAACTAGCTCGACATTCCTACCAAGCCCCGAGAGCCATTTTACAACATGTTGAGGGTTGGCGACACTGCCGCTCAGGAGTAATAGTTGAGTATTTGGTGGAGCTAGAGCCAAGGCCAATTCGTAATTCAGGCCGCGATCCTGATCTCCAATCATCTGGTATTCATCTACAATCAGCAACTTGGGGCCGTCACCATGGATTAATCGGTTTTTTTGGGTTTCCAGAGTTGCAACTAAAATCGGGGCCTCAAGGTTCTCAGCCAGATCACCTGTTGCGATGCCGACATCCCAGTCACGTGATCTCCATTCCGCCAATTTGTCATTCGCCAAGGCTCTTGTTGGAACGGTATAGATGGCCTGTGATTTCTTGAGTTTTCCTTGATTTGACCAGAGTTCAAAAATAAGCGTTTTACCTGCACCGGTTGGAGCATGGACCACGACATCCTTGCCTTGGCGCAAGGCATTGACAGCATCCTGCTGCCATAGATCCGGTATAGTGACCTTATTCAAGGCCAATTGTGAGTCTAGTTTTGAACCGATGTCTGTCGGGATCATGATCTATTGGAATCCCACGGATAAACCCGCTTGAATGATGAAAAGAAAGTCAGCTTTCTTCTTCCGAAAGCTTGCGATACAACGTCGCAAGAGACACTTCAAGCAGTGTAGCCGCCTCTTCTTTGTCTCCTCCGTAATGTGTCATGACTCGATTGATATACGCAACTTCCTGTTCACGCAGGAAATGTTTGAGCGGCTTCAGGGGGCCTGCATTTGCGCTGGCAACCTGATCGGGACTCGAAGCCTGAATACCGACGTCCGGCGCCTGCTCCAATTGGAACAGGTTTTCCTCAACCTCTTTTTCGGCTGCCTTTTCGATGAAGCCGGTTTCGATTCCCTCGTCGTCCTCATTGACAAGGTCGGCAATCATGGCTGGCATGTCCTGCCTCCTGATCACATGAGACTCACTCAGAGCGCATGCTCGTTCTACGACATTCTGAAGTTCTCTGACATTACCCGGCCAGGAATGAAGCGACATGGCTTCCATGCACGCCTTGCTGACCTGAAAAGATTTACCTGTTCGCGAGTGTATTTTGTCTTTCAAGAAATGGGCGACAAGCAATGGGATATCATCACGACGTTCCTTGAGAGGGGGAAGGTGAATGGGAATGACGTTGAGTCGATAATATAAATCTTCACGAAACTCACCTTGCTCGATGCGATCCTCCAATTTCTCATTGGTGGCTGATAAAACTCGAACGTTGACCTGAACCGGAGTGTTATCACCTACTCTGCGGACTTCCTTTTCTTGTAGAACACGCAGTAGACGGCTCTGCAGAGTAGGGGGCATGGTCCCGATCTCATCCAGAAAAATTGTCCCGCCATCGGCTTCTTCAAACAGACCTTTTTTATCGCTAAAAGCACCTGTGAATGCGCCCTTGCGGTGGCCAAACAATTCAGACTCCAGAAGGTTTTCAGGGAGTGCGCTGCAATTGATCGGGATAAAGGGATTTGTTTTACGCTTACTGTTGAAATGGAGCGCCTTAGCAACAAGTTCCTTGCCCGTACCGCTTTGCCCCAGGATGAGCACGGTGCTGTCGGTATCTGCAACACGTTCAATCATCTTGAAGACTTCCTGCATTTTAGCGGATGAACCAGTGATTTGATTAAACTGATATTTCTTCTTCAACTGTTTCCGCAAGTATGCATTTTCTGAAACAGCCTCATTGTAGGAGAGAGCGCGGTCCAAGCTCAGCTTGAGTTCGTCAAGTTTGAAAGGTTTTTCCAGATAATCGAACGAGCCGTGTTTCATGGCTTCGACGGCAGTTTCTATGGAACCAAACCCAGTCACAACAATGACTACCGCTGAAGGAAGAACTTTTTTGGTATGTTTGAGGAGGTCCAGACCGAATGCCCTTGTTTTATCAAGGTAGAGATCTGTGATAATTACTTCTGGCTGAATTTCTTCCAGAGCCTCCAGAGCAGCAGGACCATTGGAGAAAGGATGCACTTCATGTCCCCAACTGCGTAATGAGTCTGCGACCAATTGAACCATGGTTACCTCATCATCAACCAACAATACCTTAGCCATGATCATAGATTACGAATTTGCAAGACCACCGGCAAGAAGCTTTCTGCCAAAACAACCCTGGCAACTGGATCAATCTCTTGCTTAAAGAATCAATCGAGGACAAATTAGGATCATGGAATTACAAACAAAGTGTGAAAGGTATCGATGCGAATCACTGTAGCAATCACGGGAGCCAGTGGTGCGATCTATGCACAGCGTCTTCTAGACAATCTGGATCCATTCGTGCATGACATTCATCTCGTAATGAGCAGCTACGCTCATCAGGTGATTGGGCAGGAATTGAAAGGTGGGTTACAGGTTTCCACGGCTGTAAAGCAGCATCAGTTAAAATCCATGAACGCTCCATTTGCAAGTGGCTCCAATCCTTCTGATGTCATGGTGGTCATTCCTTGCAGTATGGGGACATTGGGGCGGATTGCTCATGGATACAGTGACAACATTTTACTGCGCGCTGCGGATGTCATGTTGAAAGAAAAGAAAAAGCTCTTATTGGTTGTGAGAGAGACACCATACAATCTGGTTCACATCCGAAACATGGAATTACTATGTCTCGCAGGAGCATCCATCATGCCTGCTTCTCCACATTTTTATCATGGCCCTGAATCTATCGAAGCACTTGCCGACACGGTCGTTTCTCGAGTATTGGACCATCTGGGAATCGAGCACAAACTCGTCAGCCGGTGGAAAGAGGAACCTGAATAAAAAAAACGGTCTCCAGCGAGACCGTTTTCCTTTCACTTAATTTGAGGCGATCCGTCAGGCGTTGCTTACGGAAAGAAGAAACTCGATATTCGTTCCGGTCTGTCTCAGTTTGCTCAATAAAAGCTCCATTGCTTCGACGGCGGGTACTCCTGTGAGTGCTTTTCTAAGTAAGACAACTTTTCCGTATTCATCCGGATGATAAAGCAGTTCTTCTTTGCGTGTGCCACTCAATTCCACATTGATTGAAGGGAAGATGCGCCGATCAACCAAGCTTCGATCAAGATGTGCTTCCATATTGCCAGTACCTTTGAATTCCTCAAAGATCACTTCATCCATACGGGAGCCGGTATCTACCAAAGCCGTAGCGATAATGGTAAGTGAACCTCCTTCTTCGATATTCCGAGCGGCACCAAAAAAGCGTTTAGGCTTGTGCAGGGCATTTGCATCAACACCTCCAGAGAGGATTTTGCCGGAATGAGGTTGGACTGTATTATAAGCTCGTGCCAGACGGGTGATGGAATCGAGGAGAATGACGACATCCTTCTTGTGTTCCACCATGCGTTTGGCTTTCTCAATGACCATCTCCGCAACTTGGACATGTCGTTCGGGCGGTTCGTCAAAAGTGGAGCTGATCACCTCCGCGTTGCGGCATGTGCGCTCCATGTCGGTTACCTCCTCGGGACGTTCATCGATCAACAAGATAAATAGGTAAACTTCCGGATTGTTTTTGATGATGGCATTGGCCACATTTTGCATCAGAACGGTCTTTCCTGTGCGAGGCGGGGCTACGATCAATCCCCTCGTGCCTTTCCCAATCGGGCAGACCAGATCTAAAACCCGAGTGGAGTATTCCTCTGGGTTGCTTTCCAGCAGTAATCGTTGTTCGGGGAAAAGCGGGGTTAGATTATCAAAATGAATCTTATCCTTGGCTTTTTCTGGATCCTCCTTATCCACTGCTTCCACGCGCAGCAAAGCAAAAAACCGCTCTTTTTCTTTAGGTGGCCTGATCTGTCCTGCGACAATATCTCCCGTTTGCAGGTCGAATCGTCGAATCTGGGATGGCGAGACATAAATATCTTCAGGACAGGATAAGTAGTTGTAACTTCTGGAGCGAAGGAATCCAAACCCTTCCGGTAGAATTTCCAGAACGCCCTCCGCAAACATGACACCACTTCTCTCTGCATTTTTTTGCAGGATCTCCAGAATCAACTCATGTTTTTTCATTGTACCAAAGTTCTCGATTTCGAGTTCCTTGGCCATCGTGTTCAATTCAGCCATTGGAATAGACTGAAGTTTACTGATATTGATTATTTTAGCGGGTTTGTCTTTTCGCTTGTCCTTGTGCTTCTTGGAGTGCTTACCGTGTCTTTCCTTGTGGTGTCGTGCAGGAGCATCGCCGCTGGTGGCTTCATGAGAACCTGAGTCCCGATCTTGGGATCGCTCGTCATTATCTGCAGCGGGTTCTGCATTGTCGCTGGACTTTTCAGCAGTAGGCTCCTTTTTTTGCGGTGCAGCATTCATCCCTTCCTCAATGCGATCAGAGGGTTCAGGTAAACTGGCCTCCGCAGGAGGTACATCTATCTCGGACTCATCCGAAGCAGTTTCGGTTCGTTGTGAGCTCAAGGAGCCTGAATCTTCTTCCTCGACCTTTTCACCTGTGTCAGTCGCTATAATCTTTTTAGCAGCACGCTTTTTTCGCACGACACGTTTTTTCTTGGGAGCTGGGCGAGGGGGGGATGCATCGTTTTCTGATTTTTGTGACTCCGTGTTGGGCATCAGCTCCGGCTGATTTTCAGTAGGTGCATTCTCCTCGGTGGCACTCGTTTCAGTGCCAGTTTTCTTGCGAGCGGTAGTTTTAACTGCTTTGGGCATAAAATTTATTTTCGGGGATTTTACCAAGCGAACATGAGGGTTCATGAGGTAATCCATCTCAGAAATTATGAAACGTCACGTAGCGACAACATTTAAAGCTCGGAAGCTCATCCCGTATTGCTGCAATTTCTCAACCGACTAAGCGGCTGATTCCTTCTGAAATGTATTAAATCGGTGATTATTATTTGGGTATTCCAAAGAAATCAAACCTCTGAAGCATTTTGCTTAGTATGGCAAGGGGTAACTTGCGGTCAATCGCTGCACACGTTGCCTGACCTCACTGGCTACGTCAAGGTTTTTAATGTCGGTCAGGACTTCACAGATCATATCAGCAATTAGAACCATATCCCGCTCCTTCATTCCACGTGTTGTGACTGCTGGAGTGCCAATACGGATACCACTTGCCTGGAAAGGAGAGCGGGTTTCAAAAGGGATCGTGTTTTTATTCACGGTGATCCCTGCCTCATCCAGAGCGTGTTGACACGCTTTGCCTGTCATATCACGAGCACCAACATCCACCAGCATGAGATGATTCTCTGTTCCTCCGCTGACAAGCCTGAAACCATTGCTGACCATTCCCTCCGCAAGTGCCTTAGCATTGGTAACGACTTGTTTTTGATAACTCTTGAAATCGGCTCCGAGTGCTTCAGCAAAACAAACAGCTTTCGCTGCGATCACATGCATTAACGGGCCACCTTGAATGCCTGGGAAAGTTTGAGAATCGATTGCCTTGGCATATTCGGCACGGCAAAGAACGAGACCACCGCGAGGACCGCGTAAGGTCTTGTGCGTGGTGGTGGTTACAAAATCAGCATGTTCTACCGGACTTGGATGGATACCGGCTGCGACTAATCCGGCAATGTGCGCAATATCCGCCAACAGATAAGCTCCAACTTCCTTTGCTATTGCGCCCATGCGCGCAAAATCAATCACCCGAGGATAGGCACTGGCGCCGACCGTGATCATTTTAGGGCGATGTTCTTTGGCCATGGCCTCCAGTTGGTCATAGTCGATGCGCTCATCTTCCTTGCGCACACCGTAATGAACGACTTCAAAGAATTTTCCTGAGAAGTTGGCTTTATTACCATGAGTCAAGTGGCCTCCATGACTCAAGTCCATGGTCAAAATCTTGTCCCCGGGTTGTAACATTGAGAAGTAAACTGCCATGTTGGCACCCGATCCTGAGTGTGGTTGAACGTTGGCGTGGTCAGCCTTGAATAGTTTCTTGGCCCGTTCAATTGCCAAACTTTCTGCTTCGTCAACAAATTCGCATCCCCCGTACCAGCGTTTGGCTGGATAACCTTCGGCGTATTTATTGGTGAGTACGGATCCTTGCACCTCCATGACTGCCGGTGAAGTGAAGTTCTCACTTGCAATCAACTCGATGTTTTCTTGTTGACGCTGACGTTCTTTTTCAATGATTTGAGAAATGGCCGGATCTACGGCGCTGACTGTGTGCGATTGTTTTTGTTCCATGGCTGTAATTTTTCGGACACGTCGCTGGTGTCGGTCGCCTTCACATTTGGCAGAAAGAAAGGCCTGAAGGTTGGCCCATAAAATTTCAGGATTTTTTCCCTTGGCTCCCATGCAAATGACATTTGCATGGTTGTGTTCCCGTGAAAGTCGAGCAGTTTCAAGGTCGTTTACCAAAGCCGCCCTGACTCCGGGCACTTTATTGGCGGCGATACTCATCCCAATACCCGTCGAGCAAATTAATATTCCAATATCCGCTCTCTCTTCCGCGACATGCTCCGCCACTGATTTTGCGTAATCTGGATAGTCCGTAGAGTGCTCGTTCCTGGTGCCGAAGTCATCCATTCTATAGGAATGAGATTCCAGAATCAATTTGATCGCTTCTTTGGCTGCGAATCCGGCATGATCTGAGGCAATGGCAAGGGTCATTTTTGGCTTGGTGTCACCGGATGAACAAGGTTGAGATTTTAATTCGGAAAGTATGTTGACCAGTATGTGGTCAATTCCCTGTTTTATTTCATCCCTGCATGCTTGATAAATTTCAAGGTTTCCTCCAATGGGATCCGAGATTTCTTTATCGTATTTGGACAAATGATCCACGAACCGACGAATCAGAAAGGTCTTGGATGCAGCTTCCGGAAACATGGAATTGATCATATCTACATGTCCCTGTGTCATCCCGAAAATCCAATTCGTCTCGGCAATATCGGAATTGGAAATCATCTGGCTGCGCTGGTCCGTAATATCAATACCCCAATCAGCCAGAGCCTTAACCGCATGTTTACTGGGAGATTGTCCAGTCATGGCTCCGACGCCTGCAGAGGTGACTTCTACATCACACAAACCCTCCTGTTTGAGTAAATGCCTCAAATACCCTTCCGCCATGGGGCTTCTGCATATATTTCCAGTGCAAACAAAAAGGATACGTTTCATTTAATTATGATTTGGGCTGAGCCCACATTTTCGTTTTGGCAGGCGCTTTCGGAATCATCGATTCCATTGTCTATTGAAAATGGTCCAACCTTTCAATAAATCAACCCCTCGAGCTAGAATAGGGTCCACGATGGCGCTTGTTTGTGAGTTGGATTCCTGTTCGTCCGCGGGCGGGACATTGATTTCTATATCTACCGTGCCGTTGGAATCATTCTGGCGGCGCATCAGGGCAGCTTCGTTGAGTCGTTCGCTATTACTTTCCTTTTCCTTTGAGGTTAATTCTCCATAAGGATCATCGAAGTAAGCGGCTTGCTCGGTCGGGCTGATATCAACCTCAATGTCAGGAGCTATCCCTTTGCCTGTTACAGGTGTTCCATCCGCTAATTGGACCTTACCCGTTGCGATGGACAAAACGTGCCCGCTTTCAAGGGGAATACGTTTTCTAAGCATAGCCAGTCCTGACGTGGGACGGCCAATGATTGCCGCTTTTTCAGTCAACTTCAATGCACCAGCCAATGCCTCCGCAGCACCTTTTGTGGATTCATTGATCAATACAACAAGCGGAAGCTGAATGGAGGGTGATGCCACGACTGCCTTTTGACTTCCGGATCCCCAATCCAATAATGCCACGGCATCATTCAAAAACAATCCCGCAAGTCTTAAAACTTCACCGTAATCTGAGCCGTCCGCATACCTAAGGTCGAGTACAATACCTTCGGCTTCATTTTCAATTCTGAATACTTCAATTTTTTCTCTGAGAATGTTTTCCAAACCTTTCGATATGAGATGAAGACGAAAATACGCAATTTTTTCAGCTATGAGCTCCATTTTGGCTATAGATGCCTGCTTTTTCTGCTCCCCACCTTCTTTTGAGGAGTTTGATTCTAATTCAATCTGGGATTGAAATTCGGTCAAAATGCCCTGCAAAGCAGCATGTTGCAGGTCCTGTTCGCTGATTGCTGGCAGTTGATTGCTGATGATCTCAAATATTTCGCCATAATCAGGCAATGAAGCCACTGGCTCCCTCGACTCTGCTGGTTCTTGTGCAGATAAAGGGAGGGCGCATGCACAGATGACGCTCAGACATGATAGCAAAAGGGACAATTTAATATTTTCCATGAATGTTAGATGACATTCCTAATGAGTTCTAATTGGAGTCTTCAATCAATCCAGATTGAACAAGAACGGATCATCGATTCAAACTTTTCAAAGCGGTGAACCCCAACTATTCAATGACCATTATAAGGCCTTGACGGCAATGTCACGACGAAAATAACATCCGTCAAAATGAATTTTTACAGCCGCTTCGTATGCACGTTCAGTCGCTTCTTTCAGATTGCTACCCAGCGCAGTGACTCCTAATACCCGGCCTCCTGCAGTGATCAGCGGATTATTAGCGTTCGACCTTGTACCAGCGTGGAACACTTTGACTTGAGCATCTTGCTCGGCATCCTTTATGCCGGTGATGGTTTTTCCTTTTTCATATGCCTCAGGGTAGCCGCCAGAGGCCAAGACGACACATGTGGCTGCCTGGTCATCCCATTCCAAACTGTGTTGGTCTAATTTCCCTTCTGCACTCGCCATCAAAAGCGTGGGAAGATCATTTTTGAGTCGCATCAAATACACCTGTGTTTCTGGATCTCCAAAACGGGCATTGAATTCCAGAACTTTAGGGCCTGATTCAGTGAGCATCAAACCAGGGTAAAGCATCCCTTTGAAATCGATGCCCTCTCTCTTACACCCTTCTACCCACCGATCCAGAATGGTTTCACGGATGGATTTCAATTCGTGATCGCTTATAAAAGGTGCAGGTGAGTAGGTACCCATGCCTCCCGTGTTCAGCCCTTTGTCTCCATCCAGGGCTCTTTTATGGTCCTGAGATGATTCAAATAACAAGTAACCATGACCGTCGCAGAGTGCATGAAGAGAGACTTCCATGCCTTCGAGATATTCCTGAAT
>JBDQII010000188.1:0-9242 GCA_040264395.1 Verrucomicrobiota bacterium | reverse complement strand
GGAAAAAAGACACACACGCTTGTTAGGGTGGAAGCAATGACGGCCCCTCGCACTTCCCGTGTGCCTCGGATGGCGGCTTCGCGCATGGAATCACCCTCTTCTCTGCAGCGATAGATGGACTCCAAAACCACAATGGATGAATCCACCAGCATACCGATACCCATAGCCAATCCCCCAAGCGACATGATATTCAGAGAAACTCCAAGTATATTCAAAGGTGCGAAGGTCACAAAAATCGATATCGGAATACTAACGGCAATAATGGATGTGGTTCGTAAATCCCGAAGGAAAACCAGCAGTACGACAATAGCAAGAAAGCCCCCAGCAATGGCAGTGCTTTTAACTTCGTTGATACTGTTATCGATGAAGATGGAACGGTCAGCGACGACCTGGAGCACCACATTTTCTTCTTCAAATAATTTTCCTGAGATACTTTTCCGGCGCCCATCCTTGATCGAACCTACGGCGGTCTTAATTAATTCAGCAACAGCGACCATATTGGAATCGGCCTCTTTGTAGACATCAATCTGGACACTTTCACCACCGTTCGTACGGGTTAGCATTTCACGATCACGCTGTCCATAAACCACCTGAGCCAAGTCCTTCAAACGAATTTCCCTGCCATCCCTTCGATAGACAATCGTGTCCTTGATTTCTTCAAGGTTCTGATACTCATTGATAGTTCGGATCATGTATTCCGCTTCACCCTCGCGTATCCGTCCTCCGGCAGCATTAATATTTTCTGCGCTTAAGCGATTGAGCACCTGACTAATCGACAAATTGGCGCGCTGCAGTTTGGTCGCATCAATGAGGACGTGAATCTCTTCTTCCAGCCCCCCCCGAACACGGGCAGCGGCAACGCCTTTGATGGGCTCAAGTGCCCGCTTTACCTGAAGTTCACCGATTCTGCGTAGACGTCTGGCTGCGGCGTTTTCAACCAAAGACTGAACATCCGTACTCACTGACTCGGCATTTTCACCATCCAGGTCGGAAACAGAAGACAGGCTGAGCTCCATGACGGGATCGAGTGATGGATCATAATGGAGAAGCAAGGGTTTTTCTGCACCGCGTGGCAAACGAACCGTGTCCAGTTTTTCGAGGGTATTCTGGATCGCATCAACCATCGAAGACCCCCACATAAACTCAAGTACTACATCACTCACACCCGCTCGACTGATGCTGCTTATTTCATTCAGCCCACTGACGACTCCAAGTTGTTCTTCGATTTGACGGCTAATATCATTCTCAACTTCCTCAGGTGCAGCCCCTGGGTATTCAGTGCGGACAGTCAGAGTCGGATAACTCATTTCAGGCATCAAGGTCACGGGGAGCCGCCCTAGGGAAAAATAACCGAACACAACCGCAGCCAGAAAAACCATCAAGACAGCGACGGGTCTATCTGTCGTAAAGTTTGGATTTTTAGGAGCAGGTTCCATGAGGATTGGAATATTCTACTACTTACCTGACTTGGATTTTGGAGACGCCTTGACGGCAGGGCTTGATGTATCGGCAGTATTGACTGACTCCACTGGATTCTGGACTGATTCCAAATCGGAAAGTTCCCGAATCGCAGAATCATCCTTCAAACCACCTTGCCCGGCAACGACGATCAAATCTCCTTCTTCGAAACCATCAACAGGTTCGATGTGTTCTTTGTCGCTGTTACGTGCGACCACAAGGTGACGTTTTGCCCGTCGTACTCCTTCCTCATCGGTGTAAGTCTTGAAAGCAAACGTCTGATCTACTGCATAGGTGATCGATCGTTTCGGGATCAAAATAGCCTCCTCATTTTCATCCAAAACCAATTCCACTTGCACCCACATACCGGGTGACAAGGATCCCAACTCTTTGACGCCCACCACCACTTTGACAGTGCCTGCCTCAGCGTCCACGACGGGAGCAATCCTTTTTACATACCCTTCGAACACCTGATTATCCAGGGTCGCGGATATCAAACGAGCCTGCATGTCTTTTTTTAATTTAGGCAGATATTGTTCCGGCGCATGCACAACGGCAACGGTGGATTCCAGATTAATGATTTCGAATATTGAAGCTCCAGTCGTCACCTTGTCTCCCACTTTGACAGATCGGGCCGTAATAGTCCCCTTGATGGGGGCACGGACTTCGGTGTAATCAAGATCTCGCTTGGCGGTTTCGGACTGCAAGCGGGCCTGATCGTAAGCAAATTTTGCATTCAGGTATTCGGACTCACTGATCAAGCTCTCGTTGTGTAATTTCTCAAGCCGCTCAAATTCAATACGCGCTTTATCAAACTGAGTCATTGCCTGGTCATAGACCGTTTTTTGGCGATCGCTCTCAAGTCGAAGTAAAACTTGATCCTTTTCAACATGGTCCCCTTCTTCAACCAACAATTCGACCGCTGGATTTTGAGTGCGCGCTAAGACTTGCACCTGTTCCTCAGCCTGAAGAGCAGCCGAACGCTCCAGAATTGCTTCAATAGTCCCTCGTTTGACCTTCTCCAACTCCACCAAAACAGGTTTGGATTGAGGGCCTTTTTGGGCTGCCTTTGCCGCAGCATTTGCTTTAAGGTTTTCTGCTTTATCACTGCCACAGCCTTGAGAAACAAACAACGCGACCAGACAAACCAACACCTGGATTGATTTAACAAATTTCAAATTAACCTCTAGTAATCGGCTTATCATTTCCTAATTATTCTTCATCGAATGCATACGAATGGACGAATCCTATTTAACATTCCTCGAGATACCAGCAATTCCATAAGTTTACCTGCACTCTTGATTGAAATGGGTCTGGTATTCCCGCTAAAACAATCAAAACTTGAGCAAAGTGTCAGATAAGCAACGATCTGAGCCAGTGTTTTCTGACAATTAATCCTGAAAAAAATTCTGAACGAATTTTTGGGAAGGATTGTTATCCAGACTGGGCAGAAAACCAAATTGACCAGAGACCATCTGCTGCAAACCAGGCAACGCGTTTGAGCTTAAATTTATTCCAGTGACAATTGGATGCATTTCAACCGTGCAGCAGCAGAGCTCTGACACACGGCAATCGTTTGATCACCTGAATCCCGCAATCAAATTGAATAGATTTTCACAACCTGAGTATGCAGTCTTTCCATTTTCCGCCTGATCAATAATCAAATGCCCTTGAAACAAAGAAGCAATCCTCCAAGGTTGTGTCGGACTCATAGTTCCAGTAATCTCACGACATATATCAGGGCATGATCCAGTTTTTCCCACATGGCATTTATCTTATCAGTTGGTTCGGGGCCATGGTTGCCACCTTGCTGGCAACGCGCTTCTGGCTGCCCTGGTGTCTTCGGCATGATTGGATGGATCAACCGGGTCCTCGCAAAATTCACCATACACCAGTCGCCCTGGCGGGAGGGCTGGCAATTGGAACAGCTCTCATTACCGTATTCGCAGGCGCCTGGTTGATTGTTGTATCCAATATGCTTCCCGGGGAGGCCATGATCAATCTTGATTATGGATTTCGCGAACGTGGCTTACAAATCATCGGTTTAATGGGCGGGATGTTGATCATGCTTGGCATTGGATTATGGGACGATAAGCATCTCCCTAAACCTGGCCCCAAATTTCTCGCTCAATCACTTGCGGCTCTCTTGGTTGCGGCATGCGGTATCCGAATCACATTGTTTGTTGGAAATCCATTCTTCAGCTATTTCATCACCTGGTTTTGGATTTTACTGGTAGTGAATGCCTGTAATTTCGTGGATAACATGAACGGCCTTTGTGCCGGTTTAGCCGCAATCAGCGCCTTATTCTTCGGTATACACTCAGCCATCCATACCCACTATTTGGTGGGCAGTTTGGCATTTACCATCAGCGGAGCATTGATTGGATTCTTACCTTTCAACTATCCCAAGGCTAAATCCTTTCTAGGGGATTCTGGAAGCCATTTGGTAGGATTCTTGATGGCGATCTTATCGATACTTCCACACTTTTATCATGAATATCAGCCCAACCCTTTAGCGGTGATAAGTCCTCTTCCGATCCTAGGTATTTTCCTCATCGATTTTCTATGGGTAGTATCCTATCGGCTCAAAATTGGGCAGCCAATTTACCTGGGTGATAACAATCACATCTCCCACAAGCTTCATCAACGCGGAAAAAGCCAGAGAAGTGCGGTGGCAATTCTCTGGCTGGTTCAAATATTACTTGGAATATCTTCGCTTGGCCTGATCAGGCCATGATCTGATGGATTGGTTGAGCTCCCTCAACACCTACAAGGCGCTGATCGAGTCCCGCATAAAAATAAGTAAGGTCCATCGGGTTCATCCCCATCAGATTCAGAACAGTTGAGTGCAGGTGCTTGACCTGAAAACGGTTGGTCACTGCTTGGCTTCCAAGTTCGTCAGTCTCTCCAACGCTAACGCCACCTTTGATACCACCGCCGGCCATCCACATCGTAAATCCATAGGCATTATGATCACGTCCAGTGCCTTGAGCGTATTCAGCTGTTGGCTGGCGTCCAAATTCGCCTCCCCATATGACAAGCGTCTCATCCAACATCCCTCGCTGCTTCAGATCCTTGAGTAAACCCGCGATGGGTTTATCGGTGTTACCCGCATGCCAGTCATGGTTTTTCTTCAGATCTCCATGCGCATCCCAATTCTGGTCGTTGTGAGCACCTCCAGAATAAATCTGGATAAATCGCACCCCGCGTTCCACCAAGCGACGTGCCAAAAGACATTTCTTTCCAAAATCCTCTGTACGGTCGTGGTCGATGCCATACATTGCTTTGATATGTTCTGCCTCCCCATCCACGTCCACTGCTTCCGGTGCGGAAGATTGCATCTTGTAAGCAAGTTCATAGCTGGCAATGCGTGCAGCCAGATTACTGTTGTCTACGCGTTCAGACAAATGCACATGATTATAGTGGCTGAGATGTTTCAATAACACTTGCTGTTCATTGGCACTCATGTTTCGAGCATTCTTGAGGTCAAGTATGGGTGTGCCTTTGGGACGAAAAACAGTCCCTTGATAGGAAGCAGGCATGTAACCGCTAGTCCAATTTTTGGCGCCACTGATCGGGCCCCCTGATTGGTCAAGCATCACAACATATCCAGGTAGATTTTGGTTTGCTGTACCCAGTCCATAATTCACCCAAGATCCCATCGAGGGGCGTCCACTCAAGATTTGACCACTATTCATCATTAACATGGCAGAGCCATGGATGGGCGATTCAGCGGTCATCGAGTGAATAAACGCAATATCATCAACGTGCTCTGCGACATTGGGAAAGAGGTCTGACACGTATTTACCGCTTTGACCATACTGCTTGAAACCCCATTTCGGCCCGACGACGCGTCCTTGATTTTTGTGACCGCCTCGCCCGAAAGTCTTCACATCAATTGTCTTCCCATCGAGAGGATAAAGATCGGGTTTGTAATCAAATGTATCAACGTGTGAAGGGCCACCATACATGAACAAAAAAATCACATTCTTGGCCTTTGGAAGGAAATGTGGGGCTTTGGGTTTCATGGGGCTCATCCATTCGGTTTCCCCATCCGAAGCCAGAGTTTGCTGAGCAAGAAACCCGTCCTTGGCCAGCATGCCCGTAAGCGCCAGCGATGTAAAACCGCCTCCAATGTTGTGGAGGAATTCTCTGCGGGTACGCCGGCAGAAGCCGCCGCCAGGATTTGAACGATGGGGATGATTTTTCATGCGAGATCTTCTTAATGATGCGTCAAAAAAGCAGTTTAATCAAGGTAGACAAATTCATTCATATTAAGGATAAGTAGACAAAACCTTTGCATTGCCTGGTGATCAGTGACTTTTAGTTGCGTCTTAAGTTCTTCAATCATGGCTAGTCCTTGATCGATCTCATTCAATTTTGGCTCACGGGAGGTCGACAGGCGCAGGGCTTGGGCAATTTTCTCTCGAGTTGTCTTAGCGTCCGCTTCGATTCGGTTGGCAAAAGCATCAGCCTGGTCATTTAGGAACTCGCTGTTGAGCATGGTCAGCGCCTGAGTGGGTACCGTGGTCGCAAACCGAACCGCACAGGCAGAATCCGTATCTGCCATATCAAAGGTCTTCAGTAACGGTTCGTGCAGTGAGCGCTTGATATATACGTAGACGCTGCGCCGATTCTGCTGATCTTCCGGTGAATGCCCCCAGGCTGCATGGGGACGTGACGCTGTTGCCAGAATAACCTCAGGCACAGGGGTGTAAATACTTGGTCCTCCCATTTGAAGATTCAATTTCCCTGTCAAGTTCAGTATCGAATCGCGGATCTCTTCAGCTGCAAGTCGACGCATGTCAAACCTCCAGAAAAAATTATTTTCAGGATCGATTTCTAAAGCATTTTCCTGCCCTTGCGACGACATTTGATATGCCTGAGACAGCATGATTTGCTTGTGCAGCTTTTTGAGACTCCACCCATTGTCCATCAGGTAAGTTGCCAGCCAATCGAGAAGTAGCGGATGAGTGGGTTTTTCACCGTTTTGGCCGAAATTACTGGGTGTGCGGCAGATGCCTCTACCAAAGTGAAATTGCCACACGCGGTTGGCAATCACGCGAGCCGTCAATGGATTGTCTTTTCGAGTCAACCAATCAGCCAATACCTTGCGACGTCCGCTACTTCTGGCTCCTTCAGCCGGTTCAGGAATGACTGGGTCAGGGAAGCCTAGAATCTGGGGGAAGCCGGGTTTGACTTCCGCTCCTTTTGAGTGCGCATTCCCTCGTAACAGAACATGCGTCATTGGAGCAGCAGGACCATTTTCCTGCATGGAAAGAGCTCGCGCCAGTTGAGGTAGCTTTTGCTTTCGCAACTCTTTGAGCTCTTGCTCAATAGCCAGATAGTCTTGCAACTGATCCTTTTCTAGCGCCTTTTCCCGCTTTTCAACAATCAATGTTCGTCGTGTGCGCTTGTCCTTTGCATCTTCTTTCTCGGGGTTCGAAAAAGTCGCAGTAATGAGCTTTTCATATTCATCAATTCTGGCCTCAAGATGCTTGATTTGCGCTTCGAGGACTTCCTTGAGTCGATCGTGCTCACGAATTTCTTCCTGAGACGCAATGATGGTTGTTGTGTTGAGAGAATAAGGTGATTTTTTGAACTTGCCCTGACGGATGTTATTGTAGGTATTGCTGAAAAAAGCCAGCAGGCGATAATAATCCTCGTGCGGCATGGGGTCGATCTTGTGCGCATGACATCTGGCGCAGCCCACCGTCAGTCCCATGAATGCCTGTCCGGTTGTGGATAATACGTCATCCAAGCCATCAAAAAAGGCCTGATCCGCATCAACAGGTTCATCATCCCATATGCCAAGACGTTGAAAACCAGTTGCCACAATGGAGTCTACAGTTGCATCTTCGATTTCATCTCCGGCGATCTGTTCGGTTACAAATCGGTCGTAAGGTTTGTCTTCATTGAAGCTTTTGATCACATAGTCGCGATAACGCCATGCATCAGGCTTGGGATTATCCCTTTCATAACCATTAGTTTCCGCATAGCGCACCAAGTCCAGCCAATGTCGCCCCCACTTTTCTCCATAATGCTTCGAGGCCAGTAAGTGATCGATCACTTTTTCGTAGGCCTTGGCAGACCGGTCACTTTCAAAAGCCATAACATCCTCTGGTGAAGGAGGGAGTCCGGTTAAATCATAATAAGCCCGCCGAATCCATGCTTGACGCGTAGCAGGTGGATTGGGGATCAGGCTATTGTTTTCAAGGCGATCAAAAAGGAAGGCATCGATGGGATTCCGGTTCCATTGAGTGAATGAAACATCAGGTACTTTGGGTGCTTTTATCGCCCGAAATGCCCACCAATTACGTGTATTTTCGTTGATGGAGTTATCGTATAAAGAACTATCCGACTCAGCCTCCTCCAAAACATGCTGAGCAGCTTCGTTCTGAAAGGGCAGGCCTTTTTCGATCCATTCTGCCAAAGCCTTTATAGATAAGGGGGAGAGTTTTCCTTTGTTCGGAGGCATTTCATGGTCGGAATCCTTGTAAGACACCATCTCAAGCAGGTAACTCTCTTGAGGATTTTGCAAATTAACCACAGGTCCTGAATCACCGCCCTCGAGAACAGCTTCACGAGAGGTCAAATTCAAACCGCCTTTTATTTTTCCTTCAGCACCATGGCACTTGAAACAGTGTTCATTGAGCAACGGAAGCACGGTATCGGTAAAATGGACATCCTGAGCATCTTCTGATGTCACATTTAGGACCAAGAGGAGATTGGCGATCAGCAATAAATAGCTTTGGCGCGGAAACATAGTGCTGACGATCGGTTGGTAAAGTCTGTTATGTTCAGGCATCAGTTAAAGATTACACAATTGGGGACAGAGATTCAACCGTCGTTTGCATCTTGTGTAACATATTCGAGCCATTATAAACTAAACCATGACTATTAGCCGTCACCTAAACTTAAGAGTCAAATCTGCACTAATAATATGGGCTCTTTTAGCGGCAGTCTCAGCTAATCTGCAAGCTGGAAAGGCATTCCAGATACTGGAAACAATGCAGAAAGAGTTAGTCATCCAAATGGAGGGTAAAGCAGTCGGCAGGTATATGTTCGAGCATGATGCATCCTCAAAGGAAACCTATCACGAGACTTACAAACCTTTTCTACACGTCATTGACCCTGAGACGGGCATCACCCTCACTAAAGGTCCCGGAGGCCAGTTCACGCATCACAGGGGGATTTTTCTGGGATGGAACCGGCTCACAACGAGTGAGGGGAGCTTTGATCTTTGGCATATGAACAAAGGTATCCAGGTTCATCAGGCGTTTACCAGCAAGAAACTGACACCTCATGATGCCTCATTTATTTCCAATATTCACTGGCTTGTTCACGACGAGAAAATCGTCATGACTGAACTTCGAAAGATGACATTCAGCCACGATGAGAGAAAAAACACCATTGCAGTTGTTGACTTGACTACAAGATTGACATCCAAGGTTGATTTGGAGCTCAAAGGCGACCCAGAACATGCAGGGGTGCAATATCGACCTGCAAACGAAGTAAACAAAAAAGCAACTGCTTATCTTTTCCCTGAAGAAAAACAGAACCCTCGAAAAGACTTCGATTTACCATGGGTCAATCAGTACTATGAACTGAACGACAAGGGGTATTCGGTCACACACATGAACCATCCGGATAACCCTCGGCCAACGCGTTATTCCGCTTACCGCGATTATGGGCGGTTCGGAGCTTTTTTTACGACGTCACTTGAGGAGGGGGAATCCTTAATCCTCCATTACCGTTTCGTGATCCGCCGGGGTAAGCCAGGG
>JBDQII010000187.1:0-9308 GCA_040264395.1 Verrucomicrobiota bacterium | reverse complement strand
TAAATGGACGCGCCATGCTTCGGACATGATCCGGGAGCTATTTGAAACAGATTGTGAAGTCTTCTTTGTGTTCAATGGAACAGCAGCCAACAGTCTCTCACTGGCATCACTTTCTCAGTCCTATCATAGTATTCTATGCCACGATTATTCTCACTTGGAACGAGATGAATGCGGAGCCCCTGAGTTCTTTTCCAACGGCACCAAAGTCCTTACAATCCCTGGTGCCAATGGAAAAATTTATCCGGATGATGTCGAGGACATGGTCAAAAGGCGCCAAGACATTCATTATCCCAAACCCAAAGTGGTCTCGGTAACTCAATCAACAGAAATGGGCACCTGCTATACGGTCGACGAGCTTGAAGCACTTGGCTGTCGAGCCAAACATCTGGGGCTCAAAATGCACATGGACGGCGCCCGCTTTGCGAACGCGGTTGCCTCGCTGAAAATCAAACCCAAGCAAATTACCTGGCAGGCAGGTGTGGACGTGCTTTGTTTCGGTGGGACCAAAAACGGAAGCCCTGTCGGAGAAGCAGTGGTATTTTTCAATCACGATCTGGCGAATGAATTTGATTACCGTTGCAAGCAATCCGGGCAACTCGCTTCCAAGATGCGCTATCTTTCAGCCCCCTGGGTTGGAATGCTCAAAAGCAGCAACTGGATCAAACGCGCCTCGCATGCCAATAAGATGGCTGCACTGATGCATCAACTCCTGTCACCGATCAAAGGCATTCGTATCATGTTTCAACCGGAAGCAAACTCTGTGTTTGTTGAAATGCCTCGCCGACTCATTGACCACATGCATGACCTGGGCTGGCAATTCTACACATTCATTGGCGAAGGAGGCTGTCGATTGATGTGTTCGTGGGATACGAGGGAGAAGGATGTTCACACATTTGTTGAGGATGTAAAAGGTGGATTAAACAATCAGCACTAGCTTGATCACGCACCACATGATGAAGACAAAAGTTTGTCTTGGCGCAGCAGGATCAAAACAATTTAAAAATCCTGATTGCGGATGATTCAGGGGTAAACCGCGCGCTGTTGCTGCCACAACGGAACCTGAAGGCAACGTAGAGATCAGGGGACAACTTATCGATGCAGCAGGGTGTTACGCGGTGACAGTATTTATTCGTATTTTAGAAACAGGAACGGGAAAACTCAAAGCGACCTGAGTGCCTCGCGAATGCGATCCAGCTGTAGCCCCTCAGGTCGTCTTTCCAAAAGCCATTCGAAGTCGGATCGTGCCATGTCACGCCGACCGATGCGAAGGCAGATGGTGGCACGCTCAAGACGGAGGCCCGCATCCTCTTCATCAATTGCAATCATGAGGTCCAGGTAAGGAAGGGAGTCCCTCAGCCCGTTATTGCTTCGAGTAAAATAACGGAGATTCGAAAGCATCCGAATGATAATGTCTTTCTTTGTTGCGGATGCCATGTGTTCAGAACTGACATTATTCACCTGATATTGCAAAGCAAGGGCATCGGCTTCATCAAATGTCAGTTGTTTTCCCGAATTAAACACATCAATCAATGCCACTTCCCCCCCCTTAGGCTGGTGTTTGACCAAAAAGTGTCCGGGCAGAGGCAATCCGGTCACGTGCTTGATCCCGAGGCGATCAGCAAGTTCAATGAATAAAACTGACAGGGTAATCGGTAAACCTTCACGGTCATCAATGACTTTGTTGAGATAGCTGTTCGCAGCATTTTCATAATCTGAAAAACTCCCGTGATATCCATTCTCCTTGAACAAAAAATCATTGAGTGACTGGATTAAATCAGATTCGCCAGCCTCCGTAGAATGGTAATCTCGAATATCCTCTGCCATGCGGTTCACTGCATCTTCATAAGCTTGGATGTTCAGTTCAGGATAATCGTGCTTGGCGACCAACAGCGCAGCTCTGAGAAGGTTCCGCTGGGGTTCCGCTTGTTTCAATTCAGTCCTGAGTTGCTTTTGAATTTGAATGCGGTGTGATTCCAGAGCCAATCTTCGTATTTGGTCCGTGCGACGCTCAAGCAGTTCAGCCAGGTCCTGCAATTGATCGGGCGATTGATCACCAATAGAGGCTAAAAGTGCCTGCATTGATGAAGCGTCCCCCCCCAGATGTATTTGTAATTTTTCCAATAGTTGAGTCAAATCCGAGTCAGGCTCAAAAGACACCTTTTCGGCAGGATTTGGGTTAAACATGAAATTGGAATAATCAGCCTGCGTATCGCGGAATTTGGCTAGACCCACCTGTCCCAGGTGCAACGCACGATCTTTCGATTCAATGACCAACTGACCATTCACATAGCACAAAATCCGATCTTCTTCGTGGCGCACGGAGAGAGTATTCCAATCTCCCAATCGATAATGAGGTGTCTGAACCTGACTGAGAATATTCCACGAATAAACGGAAGGACCATCAAACCTTGTGAGCCTCAATTGTCCGTTGCTCGGATAAAAACCATATTGGCGTTCCGATCCGTCCGAACCAAAAATCAAACCGGCCGCACCTGATTCATCCCCCAGCTTGACCCGCACTTTCAATTCATATGGAAATGTTGAAGGTTCCTGATGAAAATGGCACAAGGACTTCCCTCCAAAACCTGCACCTTTCCCCTGCACTGAAATACGGTCTACTTTGCTACTCCATAGCGCTCCCATACTGGAGGTCCACAGTCCTTCATTCAGCGCTCCCAGTCGCAACCACTTATTCATGGTCATCGAATTCGGTCTTGCCAAAAGGGGCTTCAAAGCGTTGATGGGAGTTGCAAAACCCAGATTGGCAGTAAGGGTGGATTTCATATTCAACAGACCAAGCACCTCCGCCCGGGGATTGAACAATGGCCCTCCACTGTTGCCGGGTTCAATGGGAATGGCCAATTGGATCATCCTTGAATGGTCAAAGCGCCTGAATCCCGAGATAAGCCCACTGACCACGCTACGCTCGAGCCCCATGGGGTTCCCAACCGCAATCACTTTCTCTCCTGAGGCGAGAGCATCTGAATCACCGAGGGAAAGAGCCGGCAATCCCTTTCGATCCAGACGTAATACAGCCAGGTCCAGGGCCCGATCCCATGCGTGCACTGCAACCGGTTCGTGACGGGATCCATCCGCAAATAAGACTTCAACCATGCGGGCTTCTCCAATGACATGTAAACTGGTGGCGACAAGGCCATCGGAATCGATCACAAAACCTGTACCTACCCCATTTTCATTACCCGCTCTATCCATATGACGGATGGTAACAACCGCATCTTTTACCTTTTGAGTGAGAGATCGTTCGTCAAAACTCTCCTGAGCCCTCGCTGTGACCAAAAGTGTCCATGAGACGATGCATGATGCGACCAAACGGAATAGTGAGATAACCAGAGATCTCGAAACCATCCGACAGATAGTTGAATTATTACGTTGAAGGTTCACTTGTAAGAATCTGAAACATCTGGTGCGAATGTGCAAGCGCACTTAACCGCGTCCTGCAATCGGTCCAAGTATTGTTCCCTGGTAATTTGAATAGCTCCCAAGGATTCAGTCACAGGAGTCACCATCTGAATATCAAAAAGCTGATAGCCCCTGGCACGCAAGTGATCCACCAAATGCAGCAAGGCTATTTTGGAGGCGTTGCTGGCTCGATAAAACATCGATTCTCCGGCAAATAGTCCCGCCGTCGCGACGCCATATATTCCCCCAACCAGCACATCTTCCTGCCAACACTCCACACTATGGGCGTAACCCGCCTGGTGCATTCTCAGGTATGCGCGAATAAAGGGATCGGTAATCCAGCTGCCAGGCCGTGGAGTTTTGGCACATGCGGTCACTACTTCTTCAAAGGATTGATTCATTGTGCATCGAAAGACTCCCTTTCGCCTGGCCCTCGCCAAACTTCGTGAAATGCGCACATTATTCAGATCAATAATCCCTCTCGGATCTGGGCACCACCACGTGACCGGTCGATCTGTCCAAGGAAAAATCCCCATGCGATAGGCCAATTTGAGCCGCTCTACGCTCATTTCCCCTCCAACTGCCAGAAGGCCGTTGTCCATGTATTCTCCGTAATGACGAGGATCAGGAAACCAAAGTTTATTTTCAAGAAATGCCACCATGTCCCACCTCCAATGCTATATCAAGAAAGAGCCTGAAGCAGGATTGATTGGTAGATCCCGCTTACCTCCATGATCCATATCCTGGGCCACTCCTCAGAATCCGGGGATTTATCGGACAATGTTTCCGGAGCCGGGCAATTGAGAGACATCCAGCTTCCAACGCGCAAGTCATTGAGAATTTCAATCAGCCAATCCGCACGTTCTGCATCAAATAAAACCGGATACAGGTGACCCTCGCCGTTATCGACAGGCTCTATGCTTTGAATCCATTGTTTAATCTGAAGCTCTCGATCCGTCTGATGTTTTGAAACGGAATCACGCAACCATTGATCTGATTCCTTCAGCCCTGGATCGGGATTGTTTTTTGAATTCAGACTGTGGTGATCTGCAGGCGTTAAAGGGTATTGAGACAGCAAATGGCAAAGGCTTCTCCACTCTTCCTCTTCCATTCTCAGTTCGAATTGGCCATCCTCTTGACGAGCAACATTCATTCGGAGCGCTCCATGGTTGCATGCAGGTTGTAGCGATGCAGTTGATGCACATAATGTTCAGCCATTTCCATTGATTCGCGCACAAGCATGCTTTTTCCGTTTTCATGTACCTCGAGCATGTGCTTGTCTGCCTTGCTTCGCTCCCATCCAAAAACTTTTTGAAAAACATGCGTCACGTAATCCATGAGGTTCACTGGATCATCCCAACAAATTACCAGATATCCCGGATCGACATCCTCCTGGGTCTTTTGATCCGTTGTCGGGTCCACTGTGGGCATTACTGTTGGCTCGGCGTTGAAACGCATGCACGAATCTTAGTGAGTTGGATAGATGAATTCAACTCCGGGATTCAGGGCTGGGATATTTCGCATTGGCATTCAAGTGTGGATGCTTGCATAATGACAGGGTGAATCAAAAAAACAGCAACAGGGCTCGCTACATCATGATCGGCGGTTTTCTTGGAGCCGGCAAGACAACAAGCATCTCCAGGCTGGCCAGAGAATTATCTGATCAAGGCCTGCGTATCGGGCTGATTACCAACGATCAGGGATCAGGCCTGGTGGACACGGCCATGCTGCGATCAAAGGGCTTCGCAACAGCAGAAATTCCCGGAGGATGCTTTTGTTGCCGATTCAATTCCCTTGTCGATGCCGCAGATGGCCTGACCCAGGATTCAAGACCTGATGTTTTTATTGCAGAACCGGTGGGTAGCTGCACTGATTTGGTGGCAACGGTGACTTACCCCCTGCGCCGTATATATGGTGATCAATTTGAAATTGCACCTCTCAGCGTCATCATTGATCCGATTCGAGCGATGAGGATCCTGGGGATTAAACCAGGTAGAAAATTTTCTGATAAGGTTGTTTATATTTATCTCAAGCAACTGGAAGAAGCTGACATCGTGGTAATCAACAAAATGGAAACCATTTCTGAGGCAGATCTAAATCATTTGACCGCTCGGTTAGGTTCTGAATATCCAGGCAAAAAAGTGATGACCATTTCTGCAAGAGAAGGGACAGGGCTTGAGCCGTGGCTCAGGCATATTCAGAATTCAGAGCCACTCAATGAGACTGCCATGGATGTGGATTATGAAGTTTATGCTGAGGGGGAAGCGCTGTTGGGCTGGCTCAATGCAACGGTGGAACTCAAATCCTCGGCGGCATTCAATGGCAATGAATGGATCAAAAACATAGCGCTCAAGCTTCAGCAACAATTGAATTCAAACAATGCGGAGGTGGCACATTTGAAAATGACCTTGAGCCCCGATACAGGATTGGGCGAGATTGCCGTGATCAACCTGGTAAGAAATGATTTCATTCCCGAACTCTCACAAGAATTGCCAGAGGATATCACGGAAGGTCAGCTCATCATTAACCTACGTGCCGAAGCGAACCCCTCCCTCCTGAAGCAGGCAGTCATTGAAGCGATCCAGCAAATGGAGACAGACCATCCACAGGTAAAAGGAACCCTGGATCACGTCGAACATTTCCGTCCGGGGAAACCTGAGCCTACATACCGCTTGACCGAAGCAGTTGATTCCTGAATGTCTTTAAATTAGTTTGTCTTGGATACTTAACCATGAGTCAGAATCAAGAATCAACGCGCATACTGTATTGTCACTGTAACTACGCACAAATCATCTCTCCCGAGGTGAAGAAAGAAGTGTTGAATCAATTGTGCGAAACGAATCAAGCATTTGATGCGGTCGCCGATCTTTGTGAAATGGCAGCGCGGAAGGATCCGGAACTCCAGCGTCTTACTCAGGGAGGATCGGTTAAAATCGCAGCCTGCTTCCCGAGAGCCGTCAAATGGCTGTTTTCGGGGGCATCTGCCCCATTGAACAGGGAACAAACCGAAGTATTGAACATGCGTGAACAATCTCCTGAAAACATTTTAAAACGGCTCAAGGCGAAAGATTTAAATCCTAATCTTCCAGAAGACAACAAACCGCCACAAGCTTCAGAGCAACCAGGTAAAAATCAATAACCCACCCATATGAAACTTACGGAGTCATCCAAATTACGCATCGTCCTGTTGGAATTGGAAGATCAAAACCAAGCCGAGGGCAGTGCTCATTTTGAATACATGCAGGCCTTGCTGGAGAAAGGGTTCTCCGTAACTCGCGCCACCCCCACAGGCACGACAGCACCAACCGACCGCAGCTCTCTTCTGGTTCTGGGGCATTTTGACAAGGATCAACCGCCATCAGACCTGCAAAGCGAAAACACAGAGGTACGATTTGAAGACAGTCGACATTTGAAGACTGAGGATGTCCTGGCCCTGGCTGAAGAGATAAGAGAAACAACTTCAAGTTTCAAACATGGAGACTGGAAACCCTGGTTCCCGGTGATCGATTATGACCGATGCACCAATTGCATGCAGTGCCTCAGTTTCTGCCTGTTCGGTGTGTATGGTGTAGACGACGGGGATCATATCCAGGTCCAGAACAATGATAAGTGCAAGACAAATTGCCCTGCCTGTTCGCGAGTATGCCCGGAAGCGGCAATCATGTTTCCCAAATACAAGTCAGGCCCGATCAATGGCGACAAAGTAGGGAGCAAGGATCTTCAGCGAGAAAAGATGAAGATCGATATCTCTGCACTCCTCGGCGGTGATGTTTATGATTTGCTTCGCACGCGCAGTGAAAAGGCAAAGTCCAGATTTTCAAAGGAACGAAACCCGGATAAAGCACTCAATGAACGTGTAAAATGTCTCAATAAATTAGCCGATTCAGGTGACATTCCACCGGAGGTCCTGATGTCTTTACCCTCACCTGATGTCATTCAGCAGCGTGCGCAGGAAGCAAAAGAAAAAGCGGATGCAGCCCTGAGTCGATCACAATCAAAAACTTGAACCCTATCCTGATGGCATCAGCGGCTGATGTTTGCGAAGGGAGTTGAAACTTTTTCAATTCCCTTTCTAATGCCTGTTCTGCACATGGAAGGAAATAATCGACTCGCTGGTGGTGGCAGGCAATGAAGCGCCATCATTCCGGAACCATTCTTTTTGAAATGACAACGTCGAACCAGACCAGATCCTTTGGAAAGACAGGGTTGATTTATTGGCAGACAGTGTTTTTGCTAAAGGGCTAGGGCATCTCAAAAACAGCCAAGACAGGTCGATGGTCTGAAGCCAGCCCCCAATAAGGCATGTCCAGAACGTAGCTCTTTTCTTCTCGATAAAGCAGGCTCAGAGCCCTATTCAGCAGGATAAAATCAACTCGAGAAAACATGTCTTCATCCTGAAAGAAATGAGTCCAGGCAGTGGAACGCTTACCAGCCTTTGAATCAGCTTTTTGAAGGCTTTTCGGACTGCCTTCTATTGGTCGAGCATCTTTGAACCGCATCTCGCCCTTTCCTCCTCTCAAAAACTTCAAGGTCCGCGATGCAGGGCCGTCATTAAAATCTCCGACAACAGCAAGCATCTGATTCGGATCAAGATTCATTCGGGCATTTACTAATGACCGCAGCAAAAGAGCTTCCCGTGTGCGGATGTCCCATTGGTCCGCATGGCCAACCGGACGTTTTGATTTAAGATGAGCCACAAATACTTTTAATTTTTTTTGTGCAGGAATTTTGATATCGACCTCCAGAAAACCACGTGAGGGACGAAAAGCTCTGCCATAGAGCACAAAAACATTGGTAATGTGGTGGGCAACATGAGTGATGGGGAAACGGCTCAAGAGAGCAACATGAATGGGTGAACCAGGAGTTTTGGTGATCGCGTGATGTGGATAGGACAAAGATTCGGCTCCCAAGTCCAGTTTTAATTCAAGGAGTGCTTTTTCGGAACCTATTTCCTGCAGAGCAACCACATCAGCTCGCATGCAAAGTAGCGATTTTTTAACTGCTCGACGTGCAACATAGGATTTCGGGCTGCGACCTTGATCCGAGTTCAATAAATAATTTTCAACATTGAATGAGGCAAGAGACACCAGCTCGCCTGCCTGAAGCTGGGAAAGCAAAAGAGTGTTACATAGTAAAAAAAGTCCAAACGGTACAGGAAAGAAGCCACCCAGAAAACGCGTTGGTAAAATAGAATCCAATGTCTGCTTTACCTTTGCACCCGTAGTCCGTGAGAGAAATACGATATACCTTTTGAGTAATCCTGTCATCAATTACAGGCGTCCACTCAATAAAGGAAAAAGACATCAGGCAGACAATCATTCCCTTCGCTGGCTATTTTATATCTTAATCTTCAGAAAAAAGAAACTCCAAATCGTTACTGGACAGGTTACTGGCGAAACCTTCCTCCCCAAGCACATCACTGATAGTTTTTGCTTTGGATTGCTGAAGTTCCCAAATCTTCTCTTCAACTGTTCCCGGTGAAATCAAGCGATAAGCATTCACTGTTTGTGTCTGCCCAATGCGGTGCGAACGATCAATTGCCTGAGCCTCCACAGCGGGGTTCCACCATGGATCATAAAGCACGACATAACTTGCAGTTGTCAGATTCAAACCGGTTCCTGCCGCCCTCAAACTCAGGAGGAATACAGAAGGGTCCTTATCCTCCTGGAAAGCATTGACGACGTCCATTCTGTTTTTGGTTTCGCCCGTCAGCATGTAGGAAGGAATCTCCCTCACCTTACATTCGCGTTCCAGGATCTGCAGCATCTGAACGAATTGACTGAAGACAAGCACTTTTTGGCCCTCCGCCAATAGAGGTTCCAGCAACTCGAACAATGTTTCGGTTTTACCGGAACCTGAATCATTACCAACGAGGGTCGGATGACAGC
>JBDQII010000186.1:0-9358 GCA_040264395.1 Verrucomicrobiota bacterium | reverse complement strand
GCGTGATCATTTACAAGGAATGGAAGATCAGGTGATTCTTCCTCAGATGACCATTGACATGTTGTATGAGCTTACCGGGGGCGATGCAATTGTTACAACCGGCGTAGGGCAGCACCAGATGTGGGCTGGACAATGGTACAAATACGACGAACCACGTCGATATATCACGAGTGCTGGACTAGGTTCGATGGGATTTGGATATCCGGCGGCAATGGGAGCCAAGGTGGCCTGTCCTGACAGGCAGGTGGTTGACATCGACGGTGATGGTTCGTTCCTGATGAATGTTCAGGAATTGGCAACGGCACATATTGAGAAAATTGCAGCAAAAGCCATCATTCTGAATAACCAGCATCTAGGCATGGTCATGCAGTGGGAAGACCGATTCTATCAAGGTAATCGTGGAAATACCTACCTGGGAGATCCTGAAGATATGAAAGCCATCTACCCTGATTATGTGACCATGGCGAAAGGTTTTGGCGTGACCTGTGAACGAGTGATGTTTCGCAAGGATCTAAAAGCTGCTATGCAGAGGATGCTGGACTCGGATCAACCGTATTTATTGGACGTCGTCGTGCCTTATACGGAACATGTCCTTCCATTCATTCCTGCAGGGCACACTGTGGCAGATATGATTATCTCATGAGCATCTAGAGTATGCTGACTTTGATTCACTCTCCAACCTGGGTTCAGTTTGGGAAGCAATGACCGATGCAGATGGTCCTTTCCTCTTTTGAATCTTCATTTTTAAGCAAAAAACCCCTTGGAAAAATATTCCAAGGGGTTTTTTCATGGAGTTACCTAAATTTTATCGGCCTGTGCGTGATTTGTCTGTGAGTGAGCCTAGAAAGGCCAAGATGGATTCTGTTTGCTCAGTGGTTAATTCGAGACCTAACTGCATGTAGGCCATTTTACGAACAGCAAAACCGAGAGTTGCTACACCTCCATCATGAAAATAAGGTCCGGTGATGGCTACGTTGCGAAGGGTTGGCACCTTGAACTTGTATCTATCATCTTCGTTCTCAGTGACGGCTTCACGCCCAATGTCGCTGAAATTTTCATATGGATTGACCAACCCGACTTTTTGATACATGCCCCCACCGAGTAAAGGTCCCGTATGACAAGTCGTACATCCAATGCTGGTGAATGTCTCAAGACCCTTGAGTTCCAAATCGCTCAGGGCTTCGTCATCGCCACGCTGGAAATCATCGAAGCGATCCTTGGTAATGAGGGTGCGTTCGAAGGCAGCGATGGCTTCAGCCATGTTGTCGTAGGTCAGAGCCGTTTCTGAATCAGGGAAGGCTTTAACGAAAAGAGCCCGATAGGTGTCATCCATGCGCAGTCGGTCTAAAACGGCTTCCTCGCTGGGCATCGCCATTTCCCCTGGATTGAGTACTGGACCTTTGGCTTGAGCCTGGAGATCCTCTGCTCGACCGTCCCAAAACTGAGCCAACTGAAAACCCGCATTCAGCACTGTAGGGGAATTGCGGTCTCCTACTCCACCGAAAGCACCTGTGGAACCTGGAGCGTTATCCACTCCTCCCAAGCCTTGATCCACACGGTGGCATGAGTTGCATGAAATACTGTTGTTTTTGGAAAGCTGAGTATCGAAATAAAGTTTTTCACCTAGATGGCGACGATGATCATTATCTTTTTCCGAACCAGGCATCGCTGCAGGAAGGACGCCAAAGAAGGTGGTTGCCAATTCTCGAAGTTCAGTCTTTTTGGCTTTATCATATGCTGCTGCCTCACCTGCGATCAAATACTCGCCAGTGGAGACCAAGCTCGCAGCAATAAAAGATACATGTAATAAGTAATTAAAGGAAGAGTTCATTACGTCATAACATAAACCGATCCTTGTAAGACTCAAGTGCTGTGTAAAAAAAAATCCCGCAGGAAGATCCTGCGGGACGTGAAAGCAAATAAGAGTCTTCTTAGAAGCTATAAATAGCATTCAAGGTGAATGTGAGAATATCATCATCACCACCGTAGAGACCATCACCATCTTCTTGGCTATCCCAGCGAACTTCAGCACGAGTGAGGACGTTATCCCACAGGTCATACTGAACAGTTCCGGTCAAGGACAACATTTCAGAGTCGACAGCAACACCGTTTCTTGATGCGTTGAAGAGAACGCCCTGATCGCCGTCAAGATACTCAATGCGACCATTTACGGACATCTTATCAGTGGCCTGATAGGAGATATATCCAGCAAAAATGTTTGCATCGCCACCGTTACCGGCGATGTTTTGCACGTTATCCCAAGCAGCACCAAGAGCTAAACCATCAATTGGAGTAGGTAATGTAGATCCAACGTATAGGTTCTGTTGCTCGTCGCCACCGCCACCAAACTCCATGTATCCGACATAAACGGTTGCACCAGCCAACGCTCCGAAATTCTCGGGGGCTTCAACAGCGACAGACCCCATGTAAGAGATGTCAGAGGAATCAGCTGCGCGGTCCGTGAGAACATTTGAGCCAGTGTTAGCAACACCAAATTGAGCACTTACGAGATCGTTGATCTGGTAGCCGCCCAGCAAACCGGTGTGGTTAAATGGCTGAAGATTGTAAGCCATGTTACGGCTGTAGTTGGGGTTGTCGCGGTTGGAAAAACCTTCATAACCAATGATCGCATCAAAAACACCCATTTTGAGGTCTAGACCGTTGCCAACAGGAACACGTGTGTTTACGTAGGCTTGACGGACAGCTACATCGTCAGCTTCGCCAGCGCCTGAAACACTGTATGCTGAAGCGTCAGGGCCGAATAACAGATCAACAGCATAACCAGCCGCCCAATCGCTTTCGTCCAAAGGGCTTGCCAATGAAAGCTGAATGACGTCCAGGTTAATACCGTTCATCTTGTTTCCGCTCTGGTAAGGCACACGCCCATGCAATGCTTGGTTCGCGCCCTTTTCGGAAATCGAAAGTGACGTATCCACAAACCCGCTCAGGGTTGTTTTTGAGAAAGCGGTCATCACGGCATTGCCGGCCTCTTCCGCTTGTGCGTTTTGTCCCAAACTAACCAGCCCTGCGGCGGCTAGTGCGACTGTCCATTTGTTAAGTTTCATATCAGTTCCTCTAAGTTATTAACAAATTAGGCCCCCGGCTCCATTAGGGACCAGTGACCGCATTTGTTATATATTCGTGTATTTTCTCAAAAGTGACAACTTTTTTTTGCGATTATTTCCTCGTACCTTTGGGTTTGAGGATCACTTGGATTGAACTTCTTAAGTGGGTTGTCATAAGTTTGCGGACTATCTGGGAATATCAGCACCACAGTTTTTTCCCAATTTTGCTAAGTTTTTGATTTGGCTCATATTAAAAATTTCCCTTGTTGTATTAGGTTTCAACCAGGAAATGAAAATCATTGGGGAATTATCTTGACCCCGTCTTTGGGGATAACAAATTCTGACAATGGCCTAGGTTTTAGTGAGCCGTATCTTCCTCTTCATTTTTTCTAACAAACCTTTTATTCGCCATTACTTACTTGATCCTTAAATTTCACTAATATAGACTAGGTTCAGACGTAATTATTTCCGTTCAGCTCTGCCCTAATCACGGTGGACACTATGGAATCTGATTGACATTATTAAAAAAAATTGCAGAATTATAACAAATCGAAATCACATCGATCACTGTAGGAGCATATATGATTAACAAGACTCGTACCCAACCGAAACTCCTCTTGACGGCGATTACGCTGCTCACCATAGGACTTTGCGTGTCAACACACGCCGAAACAGCTACTTTAACCGTCACCTCAGTTGATGGACGTGCTACGTTCGACAACGGCAGCGGTGCTGCAGCAATCACCGAGGGTGCAGCCTTGACTCCTGGCAGCGTCATCAGTACTGCCGAGGGTGGAGAAGTTACTTTAGCACTTGGTAACAACATCGGCTCAATGGTCGTTGATTCCAACACGGTTGTCGTTGTGGATCGTTTGAGCATCGAGAAGACAGGTGCCGGTATCGTATCCGACACCCAGATTGACTTACGTGACGGAAGTATTCTTGGTATCGTCAACAAGTTTTCTTCTGCGCTTTCCAAGTTTGAAGTGAAGGTCCCTACAGGCGTCATCGGCATCGACGCAGGTGAGGAGCAAACAAGTTATCAAATCTCCACACCTGACAGGGTTGACGTTCTTGCCGGTTACGGTGTGTTTGTCTACACCAGAGATGGAGTCGTCAGAAGCGTTCGCGTTGGTGGAGGTAATCAATTCAATCCTACAACAGGGGGTGTTACTCCCATCGCACCTGAGGTTATCTCTAGCATGGGTGAGAAAGTTGCTTCGCTACCAGAAGGTGTTGTCACTCCTCCTACCCAGACCGTATCTAGAACTTTCAATTTTTTCCTCGAGCCTGCGACTCCAGCAGACGAGAACCAAGACAAGGACGATCCCCTACCAGATCCCAAGCCGGTATCACCTGTTACAGGTTCATAAGGTTGATAGTCTCAAATTTTTATTGTCGGCATTCACGCTATACAAATCTGGAGTTATCAAACTCTGTTTTCGATAAGCTAGCACGCAATTCTAATTTCTAACAAAAGCCCTCTGGGAAATCCCAGAGGGCTTTTTTCTATGTTTCCGCCTTCTGCATCACATGTTACTGAACCTCTTAATCACATGGAGCTTATGAATGATGCCCTTAATCCAGTCTAATCCAAGCTATGGTAATCGATTTTGATCAACTCTCATCCAGTCAGGCGTATTTCACCATGACTCAGGCTATTATTCCTAGACCCATTGCATGGGTTTTGAGCGATCATGGAAATGGAAAATTAAATGTAGCGCCTTTTTCGTATTTTAACGCCGTATGTAGTCGTCCGCCAATGCTATCGATCTCCATTGGGCATAAAAAAAGCGGTTTAAAAAAAGATACCTGGGTAAACATCGAGGAACGCTCTCATTTCGTGGTTCATATTCCAAATATCCACGATGCTGATCCATTGCTTCAATCGGCTCGACCGCTTGACCATGGTGTTTCAGAAATCGAGGACACAAAATTAGGCCTAGTGCCCTTTGATGGCTCACCTCTTCCGCGTGTCGAATCAGCACCTGTTGCTTTTTACTGCGAAAAGCACAGCATCATCCTGCTTGGTGATGGGCCTCAAGCTTTAGTTCTGGGAAAGATCAAACTTTTATTTTTGGATGACAAAGTGGCATCGATCGAAGGAGATTCGTCAGTCCCATCTGTGTCCGCCAAAGCAGTGAACCCATTGGCCCGTCTTGGGGCCGATGGATTTGCCTGCATTGATGAATTAGAGGGAAGTTATTGAGACTGGCGCCGTTTGCTGACCGCCTCCGCCAGCTTTTCAAGGACGGGTAGCGTTTGGTTCCATGACATGCATGCATCAGTGATGCTTTTGCCATACACTGCCGTACCATCTTGCTTGTAGGATTGATTACCTTCAACCAAATGGCTCTCCAGCATGACGCCAGAAATGTGGGTAGATCCTGAAGTAATTTGCTCTGCTATGGATTCAGCTACGCCAGGCTGCTTCAGATGATCTTTAGCCGAATTTCCGTGGCTGCAATCGACCATTACCGCTTGGTGCAATTGGCTTTTCTGCAAAGCCTTGCAAACTGTTTGAATACTCTCTTCATCGTAATTGGGGCCAGCCTTCGATCCTCGAAGTATCAAGTGGCAGCTATCATTGCCTTTGGTTTGTACGATGGCTGCTATCCCTTGTTTTGTCACCGAAAGAAAATGATGAGGTTGGCGAGATGCGCTTACTGCATCGATAGCTATCTGTACATTGCCGTCAGTGCCGTTTTTAAAGCCAACGGGCATCGATAAGCCTGAGGCCAATTCACGATGGACCTGACTTTCGGTAGTGCGAGCCCCTATAGCTCCCCATGCAATCAGATCCGCAATAAACTGAGGTACTATTGTGTCCAGGAATTCTGTGGCTGCAGGGATGCCCATCTCGGCCAGATTCTGCAAAAGTTGTCTTCCTTGCCTGAGGCCTTGGTTAATCTTAAAACTATTATCGATATTGGGGTCATTGATCAATCCCTTCCAGCCAACGGTTGTTCTGGGTTTTTCAAAATAAACACGCATGAGGATACACAGGTCATCACGAAACCGATCGCAGGATTCCTTGAGATGTTCCGCGTATTCCATCGCTGCTTCGGTGTCGTGAATTGAGCAAGGGCCAACGATCACCAGTAGTCGGTCACTTTGACCGCGCACAATCTGCTCTGCCTCAACTCTGGCATTTGAAACAACCACTGAAGCTTTTTCCGAAAGAGGAATCTCCTCCTTAAGAATGGCGGGCGAAAGCAGCGGGTGCAATGATTGTATCCTTAAATCGTCTGTATCCTGTATCATACTATTCCAAAGACAGGTGATTATACGGTTCTCTGACGATGTGCAAAGCCTGACTTGAAAAAAATACCTTAAAATTGCGCTAAAATTCCATTTACATCGAATTATCGACTTTTCCCTCGTCAAGTCGAGCCAAGATCGGATAGCTTCAACCCACTATAGGCGAGGGAGTCGTCGTATAATTTTCTTCCTGCCCCCAAACGGCATGCATTTGGATCAGGACATCATAGACATTCTTAAGATCAAGGCTTCTACAAAAGCAGTAGAAGACCCTCAAAAGCGCCCTAAGGCAACACTTCCAGAGCAGCTTCCGATCCTTGGTCTTTCAGACATTGTGATTTTTCCGGGCATGGTTGCGCCCTTGTTGATTGAATCTGCGCCAAGTTCAGGTTTGGTAGACGATGTTGTTTCGGGCAATCGACTCATCGGCCTGGTGCTTCAAACGACACCAGATGTCGAAGAACCAGAGCCCAAGGATTTGCACCCATACGGCTGCATGGCTCGAGTTCAAAAAATGGTGAAGCAGTCCAACAATTCAGTCAGGATCCTGATTGAGGGTCTGAAAAGAATCCGTTTACTCGATTTTAAGCAGACTGATCCCTACCTGCTTGCCAATGTGGAGTATTTTCATGAGCCTGCCGAGGCAAGCTTAGAGGCCAAGGCGCTTGTCAGAAGTGCTAAGAAACTGTTTGAAGCCATACTTGAAAAATCTCCGACGCTCACCGATCAGGTTAAGTCCTCGAATCTGAATACGGAAGATCCAGAGAAACTATCTGATCTTATAGGTGCCAACCTCAATCTTGGCCTTGCTGATCATCAAAAACTCCTGAGTGCTCATGTCGTTACAGAAAGACTCAAGATTCTGCTGCCTTTACTCAAGCATGAGCTTGAACTTCAGTCGATAGGGGCGCGCATCCAGAAGGAAGTAACAGCCTCTGTTTCCAAGAGTCAGCGGGACTACTACCTGCGGGAACAACTTCGGGTCATTCAGCGTGAATTAGGAGAAGATGATTCGGCTAGCAGGGAAATGGCAGTTTTAAAGGCCCTCATTGAGGAAAGCGGGATGCCTGCAGATACTCAGGAAATTGCACTTAAGGAGCTTGATCGACTGAAAACCATTCCCACATCGTTGCCCGAATATACGGTCGCCCGGCATTACGTGGAATGGCTGGCATCATTGCCGTGGAGTCAATCGGTCAAAGATCAGTTGGATCTACAGGAGGCATCCCGAATACTGGATGCTCAGCATTTTGGGCTTGAGCAGGTCAAGGACCGCTTGTTGGAGCATCTTGCAGTGATGAAACTTCAAAATCCCGTGCGTGGTCCGATCCTATGTTTGGTAGGGCCGCCAGGGGTAGGCAAAACATCCATGGGGCGAAGTATCGCCGAAGCTTTGGGCCGCCCCTTTGCACGCATTTCACTTGGAGGAGTGCGCGATGAAGGAGAAATACGGGGTCACCGTCGAACTTATGTAGGATCCATGCCTGGTCGCATACTCCAGACCCTAAAGCGATTGAAGGTCAAGAACCCCGTTATTTTGCTCGATGAGATCGATAAGTTGGGTTCCGATTTCAGGGGTGATCCTGCTTCTGCTCTCTTAGAGGTGTTGGACCCTCAGCAAAACAAACACTTCAGTGATCATTATCTGGAATTACCGTTTGATCTGAGTGAAATTCTTTTCATCACGACTGCCAATTGGCTCGACCCTGTTCATCCTGCTCTGCGTGATCGTCTTGAGGTGATTGAACTTCCCAGCTACACGACGGCTGAGAAAATAAAAATCACGAGACGACATCTTCTCCCCAGATTACTCAAAGATCATGGTCTTAAAACTCGCCAGATTAAACTTCCATCCGCCAGCATACGAATGCTGGTCGATCTATACACCCGTGAAGCAGGTGTCAGACAACTGGAGAGAACCATTGCATCGACGTTGCGCAAAGCCGCAAGGGAACAACTTGAATCTCCCGATCGCCAGGGAGGGGTAACGATATCCGAAGCATGGATTCAAACGCAACTGGGGCAACCCAAGCATCCAGCCCCGGATCACGAAACGATCGAAGACAGTGGTATCGCGGTTGGCTTGGGGTGGACACCCAGCGGGGGAGAAATTCTCTTTGTCGAGGCAACTTCCTTACCGGGCAAGGGGAAACTAATATTGACAGGCTCGTTGGGCGAGGTCATGAAAGAAAGCGCTCAAGCTGCGCTGACGCACCTCAGAAGCCAAGCTACGTCGATGGGGTTGACTCTTCCCAGTATAGAGAATTTGGACATCCACATTCACGTACCTGCTGGTGCTACTCCTAAAGACGGACCAAGTGCTGGCATTGCGATCTTTGCTGCGCTTGCGTCCTTGTTCACTCAAACACTCATTTCATCGCGTATGGCGATGACCGGTGAAATAAGTTTGAGAGGCAGAGTCTTGCCCGTGGGTGGTATCAAGGAAAAACTTCTGGCTGCCGTCAGATCTGGGATCAGAGAGATTATATTGCCTGAGGCAAACAAAAAGGATTGGATCGAGGCACCAGCTGAAGTCCAAAAGAAATTGAAGATTCACTGGGTGCGTCACGTCGAAGAGATGTTACCAAGTTTGTTCGGGAGTAAAGCAAAACGGAATTGAATCGCTGTCTTACCTCAAAAAAGGTTGCAAATGAAAAAGTTGAGTCTTGTTCCTTTAGGTCTTTTGTTTACTGGGCTCCTTGCTTGTCTTACCTCTTTGCGTGCTGATCCCATTCGTGAAGGACAGGCTTTAGCAAAGGAACTGCGATTGGTTCAACTAGGTATTCCCGGACCAATTTCTGCAACGTACTAAATAAGAAAACGTGATGGAACTCGAATTGAGCATTACGTTCAAAAGCACACAGAACAATTCGAAAATGGTTGGAGAGATGTGTTTCAGATCAGCAAAGACCCCAGCGCTGAGAGTGAATGGCTCTGGATCAAGCATTCAGCGGGTGCTTCTCCGAGTTACAAACTAGCGGTTTCACGACAATTGCCCACAGCCCCTGACGCCTTCCGCAACCTGAACGCCG
>JBDQII010000185.1:0-9374 GCA_040264395.1 Verrucomicrobiota bacterium | reverse complement strand
CATCAGTTTCAAAAGCTTGTTCCAGTTCCTGGCGTTTACCCGGCAGCATTTCGATCAGTGCTTGAGTCAGCGTAAGCGCAGCTTCTTGGCTTAGCTCACTACTGAGTTTTTCAAAGGCTGATGTTATATCCAATGGATATTTCTTGGCTTGTTTTGAACTTGAGTCTGACTTCGATATTTCTTTTTTTTCAGCTCTAAGCGAGGCCTTCAGAGCGTCAATGACATCTTTTTTATAAACGGGTTTGCTGATGTAGTTGTTCATACCTGCCTCCAAGCACTTTTCTCGATCTCCTTTAAGCGCAAAAGCGGTAATTGCGATGATGTAAGGGTTTTTCTGCAGGGAGCCTTCCGAGTGCAGCTTTCGGATTTCTCGCGTAGCTTCTATTCCGTCCATGACCGGCATCTGGCAGTCCATCATCACCACATCGTAAATACCATTCTTCACTGCGTTTACCGCCTCTAATCCATTTCTTGCAATATCGGGAACAATATCGAGGCGCTTTAGCAATATGGTCATTTGCTGAATATTAATCGGGTGATCTTCGACAAGCAAAACAGCGATATGCTTGCCAAAGAATTTTGATTTTTTGGAAATGTTTTCTGACAGGCTTTCCTGATTATTATGATCTTTTTGAACTCCCGTCGCGCGATGTATTTCTCCTGAGGCCTCATAAGTCAGAGGACGGTAGAGGATTTCGTAATAAAAAGAGTGATTCTGATCTTCAGTAGCCATCGGTGTGGATCGGGCGATGGCGAGGACTTGAAATGCTTCGTTTTGTTTCTTTGCTTGCTTGAAGAACACCCCGAAATGATTCCATCCCGAGTGCTTCAGTAAATCCGCGGAAAACATGAAATACTTGATTTCTTCCTTCAGATGAATAGCCTCCTGCAGGCAATCAAGTCCTTCTTTGAGGTTTTCAAAAGATCTGCATCGCATTCCTTTCGTCTCGAAATGGTTTTTGACAACTTCCCTTTCCAGCGAAGAGGGTATGACCATGATGGCTTTTTTATCGAAGATGGAGGACTTGGGCTTGAGTTGCTGCCTGTTATCCGTCTCGAGAGGTAGTTCCACTCTGAATTTGGTTCCTTGACCATATGTGGATTCAACCTCCATTTTGCCTTGCATTATCTTGACTAAACGACTGCAAATGGAGAGCCCCAGACCCGTTCCCTGCTGATTGTTACTGCCAAACCTTCCGAGTTGTGTGAACGGTTTAAAAATATCATTCAAACGGTCCGCAGGTATTCCGACACCGGTATCTGAAACTTCAAAAAACAGGATGGGGGATTTCCCTGATGATTCGTTTGTTTTGCCAACTCTAACCACTACGGAGCCTTCCTCGGTGAATTTGATGGCATTACCCACCAGATTGATAAGGATTTGGCGTAGGCGTGAAGAATCTCCAATCCAAGCATTGGATAATTCCGTGTGCACCAAGACTTCAAAATCAAGATTCTTTTTGGTCGCTGCAAAGGACATTAGCCAAACCACTTCATCAGTAAGCTTTCTTAACTCAAATGGCTTTGCTTCAAGCTCGAATCGATCTGATTGGATTTTGGAAAGATCCAAGACATCGTTGATAATTTTAACCAGCGATTCTGAACTGACCCTGATCAAGGATATATAATTTCGCTGATCCCTTTCGAGCTTGGTATCCATGAGGATTTCAAGCATCCCAATGATTCCGTTCATCGGTGTGCGAATCTCATGGCTCACGGTAGCCAGAAATTCACTCATGGCAGCATTCGCCAGCTCTGCCTTTACTTTGGCCGCATTCAACCTTTCCTCAGTAAGTTTTTGTGCGGTAATATCCGTTTCGACCGCAATGAAATTGGTCAGCTTCGACTCTGAATTTAATATGGGCTGGACCTCAATTCGAATCCAATACTTTCGCCCTGACTTGGAATAGTTGATAATTTCCACATTGAACCCCTCATGGTTTTTGAGGCGATCATTCATGTGTTTTACGGTTTTCTGATCTGTCTCGGGTCCCTGAAGCACCTTTCCTGGGGTGATTCCCTTGACCTCGTTCAAATTGAATTCTGTAAGTTTCTCAAAACTTTCATTGACCCATTCAATTTCTCCGCGATCGTTGGTGATGACCACTGCATTGTCAGTGCGGCTCGCCACGTGGGCCAGCTTCCTTGCTTCTGAGGCCTGTCTCTCCAGCTCTTGCTGCGTCTTCAGCACAGTTCGGTTCTGTTCCTCAAGAGAATGGTTGGCTTCCTTGAGGGATGCTTTCTGCTGTGAAAGTTTGTTGACCAAAGCCTTGATGTCCTCGCTGGCCATGCGTTCGGATTGGATGACGTTGAGCAAATCCAAGATTGGGTCGTGCACTGCAAAGTCTGCCAAATGGAGGTCAAGCTCAACCAGGTTGTCCGGTGACTGCAACCAAGGAGATGCGGCAAGAAAAAAACTGCTGTCGGGCATCCCGATTAGCTGGCCACGAAGGTTGAAATCTTTTTTGGTGGATTTTAGAAGATACAGCTTTTTTTCCAAATCCTGTAAATCCAAATCAATGGGCAAAACCCCTTCTCGTTCCTTTACAAAGAGGTTGTTCACATTGGTCCCGATCTTCAATTCGGGGAATAATTTCTTCAGTGATGGACCCAAAGAAATAATTAGGTAATTCGAACTGAAATGAATGTAGAAAGGGAAAAACCGCTCCAGAATACTAAATGGAATGTTTGATTCACTGTTCATGAAATCGAATCCCAACTAATAACGAACAGCGTCTGATTGACCCCTTCAACAGGTTGAGTGCTTTCGAATTCACTCTGATCGATCTTTATTTTGATTCCATGGCGCTTGGCCAACCCTTCCAGAAGACCCACAACAAACATCTCAAGACCATTACGTGCTGATTCATAGATCAAGTGCAAACTGTTCTTTTCTTCCTTCAGGATTTTAAAAGTAGGTGGCTCAAGTTTTGGGAAAATCATAGCGACTCGGCGATGGAAATTAGGCAGGTTTTTCATGAATTCAACAAAGCTATTTCCGCCTGCATCCATCATTGCTCCATAATGTTGGACTGCAATCTCAGTGATCCAGTAATGCCCCAATAACCTCAGTAACTCTGACGCAGGCTGATTCACGATTTCCGAAGCTGCTACCAGCAGGTCGTAGGTTAAGCTATCTTTGTATGATTCATTACTAATGAACATCTCCACGTCGACATTGGCTCGCTCTCTTATTTTGTCCCAAGTTTCTTCGCCGTAGTTGTCTATCACCAGCCCCTGAACTGCTTTATTTACTAAACCGTACATATCGATATCTATAGGTCACAATGGCCAAAGTTCGAGAGAACTTATTTCGCAATTAGCAAATTTATTACATACCACCTGATTTTCCCATTATACAACAAAAAGAATCTGTTTTTCTGAAAGCGTGGTATGCCTAATTATTTAATTTGAGGGGGGGGGCAAAATTCAACCTGCAGATCATTTGCCTCTGTCTTGATCACTTCCCCGAGGGGATTTGACATTGCCATCGAAGGATCAATAAGGGGCACTTTTCGGTCGCTCTTGCTCGTGCTGCAAAGTCTTGAATGTACTTTTATTGCTCCTCTAATATTGTCCTCATTTTCTAGTCTCATTGCGATTTTCCTCATAAATCGATCGTTTTTACTCAATTCATTGATAAAGGTGATAGGTTTTTGGAGCATTTTTTCAAAAAAAATTGACGCTACTACGTTTGCTTCAATAGATTCTCTTTTGGACTAAAGTAAGTTGAGATTAATTTGAGCAGATTGAGTGATTCAATATGAGTAGTGACGCGACAAAAGGACTTGAAGGAATTGTAGCCGCCAAAACATATCTGAGTGATGTGCGAGGTGATGTGGGGGAATTGATTTACAGGGGGTATGACATCAATGAGCTTGCAGGAAATATAGGTTATGAGGAAACGGTTTATTTATTGCATTATGGCAAGCTTCCGAACCAGTCCGAACTGAGTGCTTTGAAAGCTAAGCTTGCAAGCTACCGCCAACTACCACAGGGTGTTATAGATTTAATTCAATCCTTGCCCAAGGACACTGTTCCGATGAATGCTCTCCGAACAGGTATATCTGCTCTTGGATGCTTCGACTCTTCATCCGATGACAACTCCCCGCAATCGCTTCAGGAAAAAGCGCTAAAGATCATTGCTCAAATCCCAATTGTTACAGCTTACTTTCACTTGCATCGGCAGGGGAGATCCATGGTTGAGTCCAGGCCTGACTTAAATGAAGCTGCGAATTTTCTCTATCTCATTAACGGCGGCACGGAAGCTGAAAAGGACAGTGTTGACACCTTGGACATGTGTTACGTGCTTCACGCTGATCATGGAATGAACGCTTCCACATTTGCTTCAAGGGTGACTGTCGCAACGCTTTCTGATATTTACTCTGCCTTAACAAGTGCTATTGGCACGCTCAAAGGTCCATTGCATGGTGGAGCCAACGAGGCTGTCATTCGGATGTTGCAGGAAATAGGTAGTCTCGAAAATGTGGATGCCTTCATCGCTGATTGTCTAGAAAACAAAAAGAAAGTCATGGGCATCGGGCACAGAGTTTACAAAGTGCTGGATCCCAGAGCAGTGAAATTGCGCAAGATGGTTCTGAAGATGGGGGAGCAGATCTCAGAACCCAAATGGATCCAGATGAGTGACAAAATCGCTGAAATCATGCTCAACGAAAAAGGGCTTCACGCCAATGTGGATTTTTACTCCGCTAGCGTCTACTACTCTTTGGATATCCCAATCGATTTGTTTACTCCTATTTTCGCGATCGCACGAGCTTCAGGGTGGACGGCACATGTGTTGGAGCAGATGGCTGACAATCGTTTGATCCGACCTCAAAGCGATTATATTGGTCCAGAGGGATTGACTGTGACGCCCATTGACCAGCGATAAGCTTCAACCAGGTTTATCTACAAGCCGCCTGCCCGATTATTTTAATTGAGTTGCCTACGCAATCTTGTTTCACCCTGCTTTTTAAGCGATCGATTTCATGAATATTCACGAATACCAAGCCAAAGAATTATTAGCACGCAACGGCGTCAACGTCCCTTCAGGCAAGGCCTGCAAAAGCATCAAAGAAGCTCAAGCTGCTGCACAAGCTCTTTTTGACGATGGGCAAAGCATGCTTGTAATCAAATCCCAGATCCATGCAGGTGGACGAGGCAAGGGAACCTTCAAAAGCGGGTTTCAAGGCGGAGTGCATCTTTGCAAAAGCGTGGACGAGACGGTTGAGAAGGCGGAAGCCATGTTAGGCGAAGTATTGGTTACCAAGCAAACAGGTCCTGAGGGGCGTGAGGTGAAAACACTCCTGGTTGCAAGTGCTGAAAAAATTGTCAAAGAATTGTATCTTGCCGTACTGCTTGACCGCAATACTTCCAAGCCCATCGTCATGGCAAGCACTGAGGGTGGAGTGGATATTGAGGAGGTCGCCGAAAAAACGCCCGAAAAGATTGTCAAAGAGACGATAGACCCTGCGATGGGGATGATGCCTTATCAAGCTCGTAAAATAGCTGCTGCACTGAATCTTCCTTCGTCCCTCATAGGGCAAGCGGCCAAACTGCTCATGGGCGTCTACAAAACTTTTTGGAATTGTGACGCCTCAATGGTTGAAATCAATCCACTTTGTATTGTTGAAAATGTGGATGAGACTCAGGGGATTGCTGCGGTCGATGCAAAAATCTCTCTCGATGACAACGCGCTGTATCGCCATAAGGACATTTTGGAAATGCGGGATCTTGCTGAGGAGGCGCCTCTTGAAATCGAAGCAGGCAAATTTGATCTCAACTACATTAAACTCGACGGTAATATAGCTTGTCTGGTCAATGGTGCAGGCTTGGCCATGGCGACGATGGATATTATCAAGCATTATGGTGGGGATCCGGCTAATTTCCTCGATGTAGGTGGCGGAGCTTCTCGTGAGCAGGTCACTGCCGCATTCAAAATCATCCTGAGTGATCCGAATGTGAAGGGTATCTTGGTCAATATCTTTGGGGGGATCATGCAGTGCGATGTGATTGCTCAGGGTGTGGTATCTGCCGCCAAGGAAACCAACTTATCGATTCCGCTAGTTGTGCGCCTGGAAGGTAACAATGTTGAGATTGGTAAAAAAATTCTCAGCGAATCCGGACTGGAACTGATCAGTGGAGACTCGATGGCTGATGCAGCTAAGAAAATCGTGGCTGTTGTCTGAAACCGAGCTACTACGTATCCTCTTCACAAATAATTTCAAAATAAGAATCGAATATGGCAATTTTAGTCACTCCTGAAACAAAGGTGTTGGTCCAAGGTATTACAGGCTCGTTTGGTGGACGGCACGCACAATTGAGCTTGGAATACGGCTCGCAAATCGTGGCAGGGGTAACCCCTGGTAAAGGAGGGCAGACCTTCGAAGACAAAGTCCCTGTGTTTGACACAGTTGCCCAGGCGGTAGCTGAAACAGGCACAACTACTTCTGCGGTTTTTGTTCCGCCGCCATTCGCTGCTGATGCCATTCTTGAGGGTGTGGACGCGGGACTTGATCTTGTGGTCTGCATTACCGAAGGAATACCTGTCAACGACATGGTGAAGGTCAAACGAGCGCTGGAGGGAAGTAAGACTCGACTGATAGGACCCAACTGTCCGGGTATTGTTACTCCTGGTGAAGGTGAACAGTCTTCAGGGGGATGTCGCATTGGTATCGCGCCGGGGTACATTCACAAGAAAGGCAATATCGGTGTTGTTTCTCGCAGTGGAACTCTCACTTACGAGGCCGTCTGGCAGTTGACTTGTCGTGGAGTGGGGCAATCGACTTGCGTGGGTATTGGCGGTGACCCTGTCAATGGCACTTCACATCTTGATGTGATCAAGATGTTCAACGATGACCCTGATACACACGGTATCATTATGATTGGTGAAATTGGTGGTTCGGCTGAGGAAGAAGCGGCTGCGTGGATCCGTGACAATTGCAAAAAGCCAGTGGCAGGATTCATTGCGGGAACTACGGCACCTCCCGGGCGACGCATGGGACATGCTGGGGCAATTGTCAGTGGTGGGAAAGGGACGGCAGAAGCAAAAATTGAAGCCTTTCGTGAAGCTGGTATTCAAGTAGCTCAGACACCCTCGGAAATGGCTGACGTACTACTCAAGGTCATGTAATCGCTATTTCGTTTCACATCTTCGTATTTGAGGGCCATTGGATTGATTTCTGGTGGCCCTTTTCTTAAATAATCCATTGATCCGTCATTCCCAAATCAAATGGAATCTGTTACACCGTTTCTCGGATGCAAATCATTGACTTCATTCTCAACATAGCAGCTTGGATACTATGGGTGAACGGATGGATGCAACTCCACAACCCGACCGAAATTCAGCGCCCATTGACCCTATTGGGAACTTTGGTAGGGCCTTCTCGTCGCATCGGAAGTGCATGGATATATTTTGGCGGCTTCCTTTTGATTTTGCTGGTCAAAGCCCTACTGCTGCATTACTTGGGAGCTCCCATTGATCCAACCCTGTCAATGAATTTCATGTTGCTGATGGTTTATTTCAAGACAGCGAGCTTGAGTTCGATGTTTTGGATGGCAGTGGCCAGTTTTCTGAGATTTGCAATGATTACCTATATCTGGCTCTGGTTCTTATCACGCGTCAGCCCCAGAAATGGTGTCGAAAATATCGTGAACGGTCTGGGGGCTTCACTTGGATTCCTTCAAAGCAGGCACTGGCTGATACAGGTTTTGGTTCTCCTCACCTTCGGCTTCATAGGATGGGTTTTTCTTGCTGTGGTTTTTGGCTGGTTGGGTATTTTGCCAGCGGTCAGCGATGTTCCACATTTGTTATGGCAAGCCCTTTGTATTTCCATCAGCGCCTGGCTTGGCCTTTACTACCTCATCATCCTCTTGATGTTGCTTTACCTCATCCATAGTTACGTGCACTTGGGCAATTGGGAAGGCTGGGAATGGATTGATGAGGTAGCTGGGAAATTGTTGTCGCCTCTGTCCCGTTTCCCTTTCCAATGGGCCCGTATTGATTTTGCACCTCTGGTGATCTTGTTGCTCAACTGGTGTATTTACCTCTCTTGTGATTATCTTATCCTTTTGGTCTATCAAGGGTGATGACACAGGTCTCCATCTCATGAGTCGGCCCCATTGGCCTCGTGTTATTACTTCGTCATGACGACAAATCTTTCAAGGATGCCAAACATGGCTTTCTGGTTTAGATTACTTACTGTTTCCTTCAGATTCAATTGGCCATCGTTCGATTTTGAGACTATGAATTGGCGCCTGCGGGATGCTCCTTCTTCGTATTTAAAAGTCTGTCCATCGTCTTCATAGAGTTCACCTATCCCTGGTTCAGTGCCATACCATCTCACCTCCAGTGGGTGACCAATGGCACGCTTGACCTGGTTGATGGAATCGCTCAGCATCGGAATCACTGCACCATCTTTGACAAACAGCGGGATACGATCACCAAGTTCAGCGGCACTGACTGAAATAGTTTCACCATTGCCCGCGAAATTCCCCGAATAAAAATGATACCAATTTCCATGAGGTAGCTGAACTTCACGTCTGGTTGCCTGGTTTTCATAAAACGGTGCAACCAAAATGGAAGGACCGAACATGTATTGATCCGTCTTCTCGATGCGGCGATTCATCGCGTATGGATTCATTTCACTATCAAGTTTTCCTTCAATTACTGTCTCATTTCCACCTGCAAATCCATCTTCCAATATCATGGCTCGTATGGGTGGAATACCTTTGAAATGGTAATCGGCAAAAGCGGTGTAAAGGTAGGGTAGCAAGCGCATGCGAAGCTGAATGACATCTCGGACCGCATCCGTCACCGTATCGTAACTCCATGGCTTTTTGCCCGATGACCAAGCGTTTAATTGTGCCATGGCAGAGAAACAGACGGTTTGCATTCGGTTCAACCATTCGCGATCACTTCGAGCCGAACGGGCCTCAGGGGTCCATAATATTCCGCAGAGACTTGAAGTTGAAATTCCCGTCAGATATTCACGATGATTGTAGGCGTCGCTGTAGATGACGAATGGATACCCTGAGGCGGCGCCATTGCCAGCTCTCACCAAGCCGTATGTGCGCACATTGCGTTTTTTGAAGAGGTCCTTATAGAGCATGTTCTGCATGAGTAACCCATATGATTGTCGCATCGCTTCACCGGAGACGCCCGATGGAAAGTTTGCATGATCTGGCCAGAGCCAGAAATCGTAACCGTCCACTTCGTCAATTTTGTAACCGCTGACACCAATGCTGATATGATCCTCGTGATGCTGATCGGTCAGCAGGCGCCGTGCCTGTGGGAGGGTGTAGTCAGGCACCAGCCCAAGCCAAACCAGATGGGAGCCTGAAAGTGGATACATGGATTCGTAGAGACGGCTGCT
>JBDQII010000184.1:0-9399 GCA_040264395.1 Verrucomicrobiota bacterium | reverse complement strand
GGCCAAGGAAAATAAAATTCGTAACTTGGATTTCCGTCAGGGCGATATCATGCAGCCACCCATTGATGAACAGAGCGTCGATGTGGTTATTTTGAGTCAAGCCCTGCATCATGCTAAGGATCCAGCGGTTGCACTTAAATCAGCCTTCAGGATTCTACGGCCGGGAGGAAATCTGATGGTATTGGATTTACTTCAACATGATTTCGAAGAAGCAAAGGCGTTGTATGGTGATGTCTGGATGGGTTTTGAAGAAAGCTTGCTCCAAAAATGGTTGGAGAAGGCGGGCTTTGCGCAAATTGAAATAGAAGCTGTCGCCAAAGAGGCTGAGCCTCCTCATTTTCAAACCCTTCTGGCCACCGCTTTCAAGAAATGACGTTTCTTGGCCTGTTCGACTGAATTTTCAATTTTGATAGTAAAAATTTTGTCGACTGCTCTTTACCTCTCGCCACAGCCTCCTAAAGAGAGGATCGCCTTCCATTCCAACTCTGTTTTGTTAATATCAGTTTGATGGACGAACCTTGGAGAAAACCACCGTGCAGCCCTTGGGGAAATGCGAATTAAATCAATGGAATTAGTTTGATTAATTTCAGTTTTAATCTATCCCTCATATATGATCCAAGATAAAGAAACTTACCCGAAATTGGCTGGGCCGTTTCAATCTTTCCGAAAACAAGGTGCTTTTACATTGATCGAACTGCTGGTCGTGATCGCCATCATTGCCATTCTAGCAGGCATGCTTTTACCGGCACTTGGTAAAGCTAAAGAAAAAGGTCAACGCATTGCCTGCCTGAATAACTTGCGCCAAATAAATCTTTTCATGCAGTTTTATACGGATGACAACAACGATACATTTCCACCTCACCGAAACAACGGGACATCATCCACGGCACAAAACCTGACCAATTGGTGGGGAACCACCATCATTCCTGAGGGCAATATGTCGAATCTTTTTCACTGCCTTTCCCTCAAACGAAGTCGGCAGGACAACAACGTGAAATGGGAATGGGCTTTTGACGCTCACAAAGTAGGCTATGGCTATAATGCGTTTTTTCTTGGTATTCATCCTTACGGGGGCGGGTCTGTCACTATTAACGGTATCAAAGTTGAATCCAAACCGAACTTTAAACGCACTGCGGTTCGTAGTCCGTCCATGAATCTAGCAGTCGGGGATACCATGCCCAAGCCGAATGGTTCGTGGAGTAGTAGTCTATGGTGGCCTACGTCGGGCTTCGGTAATGGAGACGCACTTGAGGGCATTGATCCAAATCGGCACCAGGGAGGCGGAAATATTGGTTTCAACGACGGACATGCTGAGTTTCGTAAGGGAGATCAAATCAATCCACCTTCAGATCCTGCCCGCACAGGCAGCGATGTAAATCTGGAGTTCTGGGACCCGCTTCAGCGCAAGCAGGGTTATTGATCTTTGCTTATCAGGAGTTGCTGTTTGTTCCCTCATTACTTTTCCTCCTCTGAGGAATTCTACAAATGAACAAATATGTTTTTGGAACTTATTTGTCTACCTCAATGCACGTCTTGCCTGGATCGAGGGAGCGGGAAGATAGTCAAGATTGCCTCATGCTAAGCAAGAGGACATGCCGAGAGTTCGAAGGAAAAAAAGGGAATAGCGTCCTTTTTTTTTAATTTTCTTCACAAGAGTGGAATTTGCCATTTGCCAAGAGGGCTATATTGCACGTATGTGTAACCCGTATGAACATTGCGGTCTTCTCAGAAAAGTCCTTTCAGCGGAAATGGAACAAGGTACTAGCTACATCGAGTCTGTTTGATGATGAGGTGGATGAAAGAGTTCGTTCCATCATGCACGAAGTAGCCAGTAAAGGGGATAAGGCAGTTTTGCATTTTACGGAACAATTTGATGGTGCCATATTGAAAGCACGAGAGTTGATTGTTTCTGAAACTGAATTCAAGCATGCCTCACGACAAGTCGACTCTGCGACAAAAGCGGCAATAAAAGAGTCTTTTTCAAACATTCAGAATTTTGGTAAAATGTCCAAAAGAAAGGGCTGGAGCGGACGCAACTCGCATGGAGCTCGTGTCGGAGAAAAATATGATCCTTTCCGCAGGGTTGGACTTTATGTGCCTGGAGGCACGGCTCCATTAGCCTCGACAGCATTAATGACCGTGGGGCTTGCCAAAGTGGCAGGGTGCCCTGAGATTAACGTCTGCACTCCATGTAATCCAGAGGGCAAAGTAAATCCAGACTTATTGTTTGCATTAAAACACGCAGGAGCTTCCAAGGTTTTCAAAGTTGGTGGTGCACAGGCTGTAGCGGCCATGGCATTCGGCACCAGAACCATTTCCAAAGCAGATAAAATTTTTGGTCCAGGAAATGCCTACGTTGTGGCAGCAAAAAGGCTTGCATTTGGTCATGTGTCCATTGATTTGCTTCCGGGTCCGAGTGAGGTGCTCATCATTGCGGACCAAACAGCCGATGCTTCCTACGTTGCTGCGGACATGCTTGCTCAAGCTGAACACGGCTCAGGTAAAGAGCGTGTGTGCCTTCTGACAACCTCCAAAAGATTGATCAGTCGTGTTCAGGCAGAGGTGAATAAGCAAGTTGGAAAGTTGACTCGCTCAGAATTCATAAGAAAAGCTTTAAGCAAAAATGCGTGGTTGATTCATGTCAGGGATTTGGACCAGGCTGTGGCATTGGCCAACGAATTTGCGCCTGAGCATTGCGAAATAATGACCCACAATGCTCGTAAGCTTTCGAAGGGCATTGTGACGGCAGGCGCCATTTTTCTTGGTAATGATTCACCAACTGCGCTCGGGGATTATGTGGCTGGTCCCAGTCACGTATTGCCTACTGGAGGAGCAGGGGCTTCTTTTCCAGGTTTGACAGTAGATCAATTTCAACGCCGCACGAGTGTTGTTGAATATCAGAAGTCATCGCTTGAAAAGGCATTGCCCGCAGTGCGTGCCTTTGCGGATATGGAAGGTTTGGACGGACATGGAAACTCTGCAGAAATACGTAAAAGTTGAGTGCTCAGCGATCTTTAATCAATGATGCCATGGCTCGAAATTTAAAATCTAATCCTGATTGGATACGACCACTTGTTCATGAGCTGCATCCTTACACGCCCGGTGAACAACCCAAGGTGAAGGGATTGACCAAGCTCAACACCAACGAAAACCCTTATCCTCCCTCGCCAAGCGTGCTCAAGGCGCTGAGGGGATCAGTGGATGAGCGATTGCGATTATATCCAAACCCTACGGCACAGCCTTTGCGTCGGCGTATCGCGAAACTTCACGATGTAGATGAAAATCAAATTACGGTCGGAAATGGTTCGGATGAGCTTCTGGCATTGGCCACTCGTGCTTTTGTTGAGCCCTGGCAAGGAAAGCGGACTGGACCCGGCAGGGAAAAGTCTGTTGTTCAATATTGGACCCCAAGTTATTCGCTATATCCTGTGCTGACGGACATTCAAGGAGCCATACGTCATGAGGTTCCGCTGAATCCTGATTTCAGTATGCCTTCTTTGCGGCAACTGAAAAAAGAACAACAATGGGATTTTAATGCTGCACTTTCATTCGTGACAACTCCCAATGCGCCCACAGGTAGAGGGTATTCCACCCGGGAACTGCGCGCTCTGTGCCGAGCTCAAAATGGTATTGTCATTTTGGATGAGGCCTATGCCGACTTTGCTGATGAAAACGCAATGGAACTTGCTTCCACCTTAAGTAATGTTTTGGTTTCACGGACTTTTTCAAAATCCTATTCCCTGTGTTTTCAGCGGGTAGGTTACTTTGTCGGGCATCCTGATTTAATTCACGCTCTCGATTGCATTCGCGACAGTTACAATGTGAATGGAATGGGGCAAATAGCAGCGCTCCAAACCTTGAGGAGCCTGTCTTATTACCGTTCCAATTTTCAACGCATCAAAAAATGCAGGAACCAGACGGCCCAAGAGCTCGAAGGGCTCGGTTTCAATGTCCTGCCCAGTCAAGCCAACTTCCTTTTTGTTAAACCTCCTCTGGCTCCTGCCAGCGAATGGTTTAATGGATTGCGCCGTCAAAAAATACTGGTTCGCTGGTTTACAACAGGTCAATTCAATGATCGGATTCGCATTTCGATTGGATCTAATCAAGAGATGAAAAAATGCATGAGCGCCATTCGGCTGTTGAAAAATCGTTTTGATTCTTAGATGAATCCAGAAAGGTTCAAGATCCCCGTTGGATTACGCAGGAAAGTGGCTGCGGTCAATTTCAGGTTTCCCATGATCAGTCACTGGCTACCCCCTGAAAATACCTGCATCAAGATTCATTTCCATTTCAAAGAACTGGTTCAATTAGTTAGTATTTTTCGCTCAATCAGGACGATACATCAGCTAACGGGTTTAATCATGCCATGAAATCAGGTCAAAAATTGAGAAACCCTTTTGATCAACCTTGCTTAATCAAATAGAGGTGATTGGATAAGATGTTTACGAGGTTAATCAGGTCTATGCTTATTTAATTTGACTGCAAGATTGTGATTATAGACAGACTGGATGTTGAACGTGATAGGTTTTCGATTTTATGAAGGACGCATCTCCAGGGTTTGTTCGTAAACTTTTTTTGGTACGAGGCAACCTGCATGGCAGCCGATTTGCAGCTGCCGTTTTTCTTTTGGTCAGGTCGTTAAATTTACGAGGATGGCTGCGGCCGTTTTCGCGAGGCTATGAGATCCAACTCGAAGGGGATGAGGGGACTCTGAAAGCTTTTGAAAATCAATTTCTTTCGAGGTTTCAGCAGGCTGACTACCGTTTTGAATTGGTCCGTATCAATCGAATTAGCCCCAAAGGAGATACGTCTTTCAGGCTTCGTGATGCTGAAAGTAGACAATCCGGTGGTAGGTGGGTTTTGCCAGACAGGGGCCAATGCTCCGAATGTGTTGCGGAAATGCTCAACCCAGATAATCGCAGGTTCTTTTACCCCTATACCTTTTGTGCCGACTGCGGTCCCAGATATTCGATTGCACTCAAAGGACTGCTCAGAAGAGCAGATACATCACTCGGTAAATACCCGCTCTGCGAGCAATGCTTGTCGGAAGTCGGTAATTCAAGAGATCGACGGTTCCTGCATTTGGTGAATACATGCCCTATTTGTGGTCCATCAGTCGAACTTTGGGATCATTGCGGGGTTGTCAAAGGTCGTCAGCGCGATGCCTTGATCCAATCTGCTGCAGTGATCGAGAAGGGGGGCGTATTGGCGATCAAAGAAATCTCCGGTTTCTCTTTAGTAAGCCTGGCAACAGTCAGCGAACCTGTCCGGCGCATACGCGCTTTGCTTGATTCAGCACATCAGCCGATTCCATGCATCCTACATTCTGTTGATGCGATTGATGCCTTTGTCTTAGCGGGCGTCAAGGAGCGCGATTGGTTGATGCAACCCAGTGCGCCGCTGCTGAGGATCAAAAAACGAAACAATGTATCCAGTCTTTCAGGTCAGATCGCACCCTTTGGGTCGCACTTGGACATCGGTCTCCCAGGATCGGGTATTCTCCACCTTCTGATGAACTTAATTCATCTTCCTCTTGCAGTTATTTCCGGCGCTGAACAACGACTGCCCTATGCCTGTAACGAGAGGGAGGCATTGCAAGCATTCGACGGACATGTTGATTCCATGTTGGTATCGGATTTACCCATATTGAGAACGATACCTGATAGTCTCGTTCAGCGATCAGGGAGTCAAATGCAGGTATTGCGCCATGGTAAAGGGATCGTTCCTCTGGAAGTATCAATGAAGGACAGTAAAAAGGAACTCATTGCATTGGGCGGCAGGCACTTAACATCCTTGGGTCTCAGCGTTGAAGAGCGTTCCTTTTTGCTCGGACCCATAGGTCATTTGGGGCGGGGCAACAGTCTCGATTTCTTTTTTGACAACCTGAATGATTCCAAAGCTCTTTTCGATCATGGTTCGCAGCAGCTTCAGGCAGACATGGATCCTCAAGCATTGACAGCCCAATATGCTCTATCTACTGGATCAAAAGTGCAGCAAATTGAACACGATCTTGCTCACGTCATGGTAGCTCTCCCGTGCGATTTTGAAATCTCGAACGTGATGGCGTTGTGTTTCGACGAGGGAATTGGGCGTGGTAAGCAGGACGAGTTAAATGGAGGGGAATGTCTATGGCTTGAAGGTAACGAATGGCAGCGCATCATTCAATTTGAATCCTTCAGCTTGCCTGGCGCAGATTCCTCAATCGATGACAATCGAGCTTGTTTATTTGGTATGCTCCACGAAACATTTGGTAAAAAGATGTGGGACGTATTGCCTTTGAAGTTAAGGGCTCAATTGAACCCTCAGGAAATTGAGCAATGGGATCAGGTTTTTGATCGGAAGCTTCAATGTCGGCAGACTCGCAGTGTCACTCAATGGTGGTTTGGTTTGGCCGCTTTGTTGCTGGGAACTCATCGTAATCGATATCAGGGACATACTTTTTCTGAGTTAGAGGCAGTGATGGATCGGGAAATGGACTTAAGGCGTGGGGTCAAGCCTTATGCATATCCCATCAACCAGGCAGCCGAAAACAAACAAATGAGTATTTTGGGTTGGAAACCCATGCTTCAAGGAATTGTGACAGACATGCAGCAAGGCAGGCACGCGCAATACATTCTGAGTCGCGTCTTCTGTACCTTTTCACAATGGATACTCAAAATCGCCGCAACCCTTCATCCACAATGGATCATACTCAGTGGGTCAGCATTTGAAAATCGCATTTGGACCGAGCACCTGATGGGGGCACTCACACAGCATGGATTCAGACCAAAGCTGCCCGATCAAATCCCATTGAATGACAACGGTCTGGCTATTGGGCAGTTACGTGCCGCCTCGAGAGGAATGAATGCACAACCTACAGAGATGCCTTCCATCACAGAGGCATTGACTAAAATAAGCGAGTCATCGGTTTCGTAAATGAAGCGAAACGGCTGAACCTCGTGACAACTCAATTGAGTCAAAAGATCACGCATTTTCCACGGCCGTCACGACGGCCATGTCGGCAGGGCAAAGAAAGTTCCCTCTTCTGATTATCCCCTCCCTGTGGCATGCATTGTAGTGAGCTTATGGGAAGATCATCGAAGGGAGTCTTCCTGTGCGGCGTTGATGATGAAAATATCACGGTTATTGATCAATATTTTCATTACGTTTGCGAACAGTGCGCCCATGATAATCAGAACCCCTAGAAGTAATCTGAGGTTTAGTCACGTTGCGCGGTGTGAGTCCCAGTGTTCAGCCAGCAACAAAAGTAAATCACCTTTGTGTTACCTGTATATGTGAGAATGTTTCCTTTCACTGCATGATCACTCGGGTTAATGTTCATACACATCACACACTGGAACGACTTACAGTATAGCTGGTTTATTTTAATAATGAATTAAATTACTGTTTCATTCATCGGAAGGAGCATGTTGTGCTTGATACTGATATCTGCAGCCCAATGGTAAATAGGTCCCGTAAAAAATGACTCTATCAGTGTAGTGATTTTGTATTATTGAGCAATATCAAGCAGGAAATCTAATGCAAATTATTGTGATGCAATGTTTTAAAAAGTTCAACATGGCCAGCCTGTCGCAGTTGTTAATGGTTGGATTGATGTTCTTGACTCAGGCACTCGCCGATAATGTGGCAGCAAAAGACCAGTTCGCTTCAGGTAAGGCAGAGCATTGGTGGGCATTCCGCCCATTGAGCGTTAATCCTCCACCCGAGATGAATCAAGCCGGGCAGATAAGTCCTCATCCGATTGATCGATGGGTTTTCAGTCATCTACATGAAAAAGGACTTCAGCCCAACCCGCAGGCAGATCCTCGTGTGCTGCTGCGCCGAGCTTCATTTGACCTTCAGGGTATTCCTCCAAGCTATGAAAGTGTGGAAAGATTCATGGATGATGCCTCACCTGTAAAGTGGTCCAATGTTGTATCAGGGCTGCTGGAGAGCGAGCGCTATGGTGAACGTTGGGGAAGATATTGGCTGGATTTGGCGCGTTATGCTGAAAGCTCTGGCTTCGAGCATGATTATGATCGCCCGAGTGCGTATCACTACCGTGATTTTGTGATAAAGGCCCTTAATGCAGACATGCCTTATGATCAATTTGTACGTTGGCAATTAGCTGGGGATGAGTATGAACCGAACAACCCACTGGCCATGATGGCGACGGGGTTTTTGGGCGCTGGTGTGTTTCCTACACAAATTACAGCCAATGAAGTTGAGCGCGTCCGTTATGATGCCATGGACGATATGCTTTCTACAGCAGGCTCTGCCATGCTGGGACTCACTGTCGGATGTGCGCGCTGTCATGATCATAAAGCCGATCCCATCTCCAGTATGGAATATTACCGGCTCTTATCGACATTCACATCCACCGTGAGAAGTGAAATTGAAATCGACCTCGAACCTGAAAAATATCAGGAGGCCCTGCAGCAATTTGAAAAAGAACATGCTCCATATCTTGAAGCCTTACAAAGTTACGAAAAGAAAGTCATTCCTGTAAAATTTGAAAATTGGTTAAAGAAAGATTCTTTGGATGCCTTTGACCCTATTTGGGAACAAATTGATTTTCAAACGCTACATTCCAAAGCTGGGGCTTCATTCAGGAAATTGGAGGACGGTTCATACATAGTAGAGGGCAAAAGTGGTGATTCGGATGTCTACACAATGACGACAACCCTTTCAAAAAAAGGGGTTCTAGCTTTGAGGGTCGAAGCATTGGCTGATTCGAGCCTCAAACAAAACGGGCCTGGACGAGCCGATAATGGTAATTTCGGTTTAAGCAGGATTCGAGTATTCATTACCAAAAAGGGGGAAACAGAGAGCAAAGAGGTTCCCTTGATCCGTCCACGTGCTACTTTTCAACAAAACGACAAGAATCTCTCTGTGGCCGCAGCTCTTGATGAAAATCCAAATTCAGGATGGGCTGTGGATCCTCAATTTGGTGATGATCATGCAGCTGTTTTTGAGTTCAATGAACCTTTGACTCCTTTCGTTGGTGGTAAACTGGAATTGCACCTCGAGTTTTCCGTGAATAAGCGACACAGCATCGGACGTCCGCGGATCTCTCTTGCAAGCGATCGGAATGCCGGGCTTCGTGAGATAACGTTTCCTTCCACAGTCGCCACGTTGTTGCGGGAAATGAAGAAGTCAACAAGCGTGAAACGAGCTATCTTCCCGGAGGATCGCCACTTACTCATGGAGTGGTGGAAAAGCACTGATGCCGGATGGAAAACTGTCAAAGCGAAACTTCAAGAGCATTTGCTTCAAAAACCAGAGCCAAGCCGCACGAAAGTTCTGGTTTGTGCGGAAGGATTTCCTGCTGTTCTAATGCATTCTCAAGGCGCTGATTTTTTTGAAAAATCATACTTTCTCAATCGAGGGAGTACTAACTCCAAGGGCAAAGTGGTGAAT
>JBDQII010000183.1:0-9417 GCA_040264395.1 Verrucomicrobiota bacterium | reverse complement strand
GTTAAATCCTGATCCATCCAAAAGGTACGATGACGCTCGAAAGGCAGAGTCTTACGGAGAAGGTCTGGCCATTGTTCACAAACAATTAACTCAGCTCAACATCGACTCTGAGTATCGCCGGGACCTGGCGTATTATCTGGAAAAATATCAAGGCTCTGCAGAACATCCTCTTTCAAATCAAAATTAATTCTTTTAAAGGTATCTGCCCAAATCTTCGTAGGAAAAAAGGCCGTTGGTTTCCACCAACGGCCTTTTGCTTTTGAGAATTACTTGAAAATCGAAGATTTATTTCACCACTTCCATCACAGCAAAACCACCCGGGTTCCAGGCTGTAGCGAGCGCATATAGTTTTTCAACTTTACCGTCTTGACCGTAAACAGGTTTCCATGCGGCGTTGTGAATGTGAGTGAACAACTCCAATCCGAAATCTTTCTTGGGGTTCACTTCTGAAATCAAGTTACCGTCTTTGTCAACAACGTAGCAAGGAGCGGATTGATAGCCTGAAGGGCCACGCAAGCAGCCTACCAACACGTTCCCCTGGAAGAAGTCGATGTCACATGGCAGTGAACCGGCTGGCAGGTTGACATTTTCCAGGAAGGTTCCGTGAAAATCGAAATCTTGCACTCGTGAATTCGCACGATCAGCAATCGCCAGACGCTTTGTATGGGGTTCAAGGGTGATTCCATGAGCTGTCCCAAACAAACCATACTCCCTTGCACCACTTGCCTTGCCACCGAAGTAAGTGTCTGTCCAGCTGGCACTCCAGGGATCAGCTATTGAAATAAAATTTCCGGCAGAATATCCATCGGCCACGTATAGTTTACCATCGGCATATTCCGTATCCGTTGGATTGAAAGCGCCACCACCACCATAGTAGTCATTCAGGTCCATGGGTGAATTCAGAACTGAAGCAAGTTTACCCTCATCTGAAACAATATAGACTCGATGCTTTTCGTTGTCGGGAAGTGCAAGGAATCGTTCTCCATCTCCGCGGTAAAGAACAGTGGTGTTGTGAAAGTTTCCTTCCAGAATCATGGGCTCAGTCACAGGCAGTACTTTCTTTTCTTTGAGATCATTGCTCATCCAAATGATCCCTGCCCCCTTGAGGCCGAAGAAAACTTCACCTGTCTTGTTATCGACCGCAAATCCACCATGAGCTCCGGGGACTTTGGGTGCCACCTGATCCGGTAATTTGCTCAATGCCTCATCGTATCGAAATTGAAATGGCGCACTGCCAGCGAGGTCTGCGCCATTTACCGTTGCGACCACGCAAAAGAGGGCCGCACCTATACTTGAAATGATAGTTTTGTTCATGTCCTAATGGTTGAGATCAGATTCAAGCCCCCTCAAGAAAAAGGAGCAAAGAGTTGTTTCATCGCCGATGATGCCTTTACCCTTCCTGAAGGCAAGTCTGATTTTAGATGGAACTTTGCCGGTTTGTGAGTGGATTGAACAAGCGAAACGAGAGAAGATCTGATTTACATTGCTCCCGGAACAAGAAATAGATGGAATCGATTTTCTCCCTTTCAAAGGCATCATTTCCTGTCGATTTTTTACCCATAACAATGCATTCATTCGCAGGGAACCAACTGTGCTGGCAGTAAGACAACGAAGCAGGCAACAGTTTGAAGCTCAAAACGACAGGCAGGCATACAAATTGGAACCAAAGTTTCTTACCGTGAAAAGGCTTGCGGTCCATATCCTGCGAGTGTCAAATGCAGCATCATGGCAATTGAATCCCCCACCAAGCTCGAACCAAGTAAGTCCCAGTGGCTCGCCTCCTTCTTTGCTTTCATCGGATTTGCCGTTGATGACCCTGACTTTATCGAGTCGATCTCACTGACTGAGCGAAACAAGGATATCAGAAGAAATTAGACTTCAATTTTTTGGCACACCACTGAAGGTATTATTTTGCAATTAAACCCTTATGCACAATAACAGCAGACTTATTTTCGAAACATACGCCCAACGCTACTTCAAGGATGCTGGCCGTGTGCTGGAAATTGGCCCCTCCGATTTTCCATCGCCTTATTGTAAATTGACTGAAGAAGGATCGAATCAATGGGATACTCTGGACATCACCGACGACGATCGTCTGACCTACAAAGGTGTGGATCCATACTCCTTTCCCATCGAAGATGAATCTTACGACCTTGTATTTTCAGCCCAGGTTTTTGAACACGTCCCGAAAATCTGGATTTGGATGAAAGAACTCGCCCGCATCACGCGCAAGGGTGGACGTATCATCACGATCAACCCGATGAGCTGGCCCTACCATGAACACCCTCAGGATTGCTGGCGTGCCTATCCTGACGGGATGCGCGCCGTCTCCGAAGATGCTGGCTTGGAAGTCATCCTTTCGAAATGTGAAAGCATCGAATCCAGAGGATTCAAGAAAGTTGTTCCAGGTATCGGTATGGAATGGCAAAGCAAGAAACGCATCATGATTTCGAAAATGCTGGCCCCTCTTGGTTTCCCCATCGAAGCGGCTTTTGACACAGTAACCGTGGCAGAGAAGCCAGCCAATTAGATCCCGGCCTTACCGAAAACCTGTCGACGATACAACACAGTCAATTCCCTGCCAACGGCGACGAGAGTGATCATGGGCTGAATTTTAACCTGTCTTATCGCGTCATGCCATGCATATTCCGCTCGCCGGGGAGTCCACCAGAGAGAAACTGAAGACGTCTGATCTATTTTTCGAAGGTGATGTCCGTGCATCAACGGAAACCACGGCCGATCATCCAATGATGCTTACAAGGGAAACTCTCTTTTCGCTCGTAAAGGATGTCGGTAGGTGTATCCCATTTCCTTGAGAAAATGCAGGTGATGATCGAGGCGGGATTGAAAACCGTCCCAGCATTTGTCTTCCGATGGCACCCAAGCGACCTCTGCCAGTGCACATAGTCTGGGAAGCGTCATGTATTCCAGTAACTTCCAGGTAGGCATCCGTTCAGTCCATATATTTGCTTGAACCCCCAACACCCTGGAAGCAGCTTCTGCATCGAGTTCCTCTGGAACAGGGTCATATCCATAAACGGTTTCAAGCGGGATGATACCAAGATTACCTGGCTCTTCTTGCTCAGTTGATTGACGGTAATCGAAGTAACAATGAGAAGTGGGCGACATGATCACATCATGTCCCAGACGAGCCGCCTCAATACCTCCTTTAATACCCTGCCAGGACATGACGACAGCCGTGGGAGGCAATCCTCCTTCCAGGATTTCATCCCATCCAATCATGCATTTGCCGTGCGATTGCAGGAATCTTCCCATGCGGGAGACAAACCAACTCTGAAGTTCGTTTTCATTTTTCAGTCCTTGTTCGCGCATGCGGTTTTGACAATCGGGACAGCTCTTCCAACGGGTCTTTGGACATTCATCACCCCCGACATGTATGTAAGGACCAGGAAACAGGCTGCAGACCTCAGATAAAACTTTCTCCAGAAAAGCAAATGTGGATTCCTTTCCGGCACAGTATACATCATCAAAAATGCCGCAGGTGTTGGATACTCGAAAATGACCTCCAGTGCAGGAAAGGTCGGGGAAAGCGGATAAAGCAGCCAGGGCATGCCCTGGCATTTCAATTTCGGGGACGACCTGAATTTTACGTTCTTCGGCGTAGGCCAAAATCTCTTTTACATCTTCTGAGGTATAAAAGCCTCCGTAAGTTTCGCCGTCTCTGTCACGCCAGGCAGATATTTGAGCCAGCTGTGGAAACGCATCTATGGCGATTCGCCAACCCTGATCATCGGTCAAATGCCAGTGAAAGGTATTCATTCGATGCAGGGCTATCAGATCGATCAGTCGCTTGACCAAACGAATCGGATAAAAATGACGACTCACATCAAGATGCATCCCTCTCCAGGCAAATTGAGGTTCATCTTCGATCTCACATGCGGGCCAGCCATCCGACTCCAGAAGCATGGTCAACGCAGCCGCTCCCCTCACCCATCCGGGGGGACCGCCGGTAATCTTGATCTGATCAGGTGTGATGTCTAAACGATAAGCCTCGTCCTTTAATTCGGATGAGCAGGCAAATTGAATATCCGAAACTCCTGAAACTATTTCACAGGTAAGGTCGGAGCGACGCCGAGTTAACCAGCCTGACAAAAGATGACTCGGATCAGAATCAGATTCTCCTCCCTGTTCAACGGAAATGGAAAGAGATGATTTCCAGAGAAACTTCCCCTCCCCTTTCCGATAGGTTTTTGGTAATGGAATGAGTGAATGCATGAATGACTTGGACATGATTTCGTTTTTTCAAGAAGCCTTTTGTTTGGGAAAGTATCTTGCAACAGCGGCCAGACACAGAGACCCACCTGTCAATAACAGGATCCCGAAGATCCTTGGGGAAAAGCTAGCCTCTTCAGTGAAGGCATCCCCGATGATCAACTTACCCAGTCCGATCAACCAGAAACATACACCCGCCGATGACAGCACCCACAGAATGAGGTTTCGCGCATTCAATGGAGATTGGGCCTCAAAAGTCGGATCATCCTGACGCACGAGACGATCAATCTTGCGCCATCCCCATCCACCAGCCTGCACCTTCTTATGAAACGCTTTCAAGGTCGACAGATCCGTTTGAGGCGTCAGGTAAGTGGCAACCAATGCCAGACAGACACTCACCGGCACGGTCAAAAGCAGGCTGAAAGGAAAGTCAAATAAAGATGCCAACGGGATGGCAAATTGTGTTCCCTGAAAAAACACGACGGTCGATTCACCAATCCAAGGAGCTTTAAACATGTACATGCCCAGTGATAATACCAACAGGGAGATGAGACAGACCAATTCGGACCAGGCATTGATACGCCACCAGTACCAACGCAGCAGGTAGATCACACCAATCCCCCCATTGAAACCAGCCAGGAAAAACCAAGCCCCGGAAACGGTGTTCATGAACAAAGCGACCACGATGCCAGCCAAAGCTATCAATAATGTCGCAAACACACCCCAGCGCACATAGTGCCCCTCAGAAAATGTGAACTGGGAATCACCCGTTGATTGGCGCACACGTCGCTCTCGTATGGGCGCAATGAAGGGCCGGTAAACATCATTGATCAGGTAGGAAGCACCCAGATTGACCCATGTTGATATCGTGGACATATACGCAGCAAAAAGAGAAGCAACCATCAAACCAAGAATACCCGTTGGTAGCACGGCAAGCATGACACGCACATACCCCGCCTCAGCGAGTCCAGCGGAGGGCATCGCCCCATTAGCGGCTGGTAAGTGCGGGAACATAACCGCCGCAACAAAACCCACAATGAGCCAAGGCCACATTCGAAGGGCATAATGAGCGACACCATACCAAAGGTAACCTAGAGCTGCCTGTCTTTCATCTCGGGCACTGAGCATGCGCTGGGCAAAAAAGGAACCGCCATCCGTAAATGCATACGACCACCAGAAAACCAAAATCAGCAACCAGAACTCCGGTCGCGTGAAAAGTCCAAACTCAGGCGCGTTGGCTTGAGGAAACAATGCCATCATGGCACCCGCTTTGTCGGCGCCATACAAATCATTCATGCGTGAAAACAAGGTTTCCAATCCCCCAACCTGATTCACCGCCATGACAGCAAGGATGACACATCCCACCATGGCGACCCAGAACTGGATGAAATCCGTGACAATGACCCCCCACAAACCTGAAATCGCGGTGTAAGAAACCACGATCAGGAAAAGGATGAGGAGCACTTTGTATTGATTCACTGTGGAACAAATAAGATAAATTTGATGGGTAAGCTCCAATGAATCCCAGGATTCAGGTACGAGGCCATCGGGAATACCTGGCAAGGTTTCAGGTGCATCAAGATCAAGGGAAGATTTCAACTTAAGGGCACTCCATGCTTGTTCTCGACTCGCCTGATCGCCTTCCAAAGTTGACGTTGGACCGTAAGAACCGGATTGAAACGTGGACCAAAAAGCAGGTTGCCTGAGTATGCCTGTGTCATAGGCAATCTCCATGGGTTCCAATTGATTTGCTTGCACGGCGTCACGTAGATTCGAGTCCACATCACTAGATAACGGAGTCACCATCACCAGCCAAAGAATCGCCGAATCCAAAAGAGGGATACGCGGAAATTCGGGAACGGTATAATTAATGATGACCGTCATGGCCTTGTTGACCCACCCCATGTTCACACATCCAAAAGGGAACGCCAGCCAGAGCGCCTTGCCTACCCTCAATGCATTCGCCGAGTTACCGGAATAACGCTGATAGACAAGCTCCATGTCGGTCTGGGGATTGGCTCGCTTCCACAAGGGGGCATATAGAAAAACGCCCAACATCGTAATGGGAACCATCGACCACCAGAACCAGTTTTGCGAAATCCCCTTGGTCACCACCCAACCGGTCAACGCAAGCGGGGTATCTGCAGCAAAAGCGGTAGCCACCATGGAGGTTCCAAGCATCAACCATCCCATATTCCCCCCGCCCTTGAAGTAATCATCGGTTGAATTCCGAGCGCGACGAGCCATGTAGATACCGATTCCAAGCGAGCCGGCAATGAAGAGAATAATGACCACCCAGTCTAAGACAGCCAAAGGCTGGGCAATTGCTTCAGTTTCCATAAGTTAAGGTCAAGAATTGTGGTGACTTCGAGGAGCTTAGTGAAACCTGACCTGAACGGAAAAGAAATAAGTCAGGGAATCCGTCGTCCTGCATGGAGAACACCGTTAAAGATCAAACAAACCTTAAGGATGCACGGGATGGTCAGGATGGGGTTGAGAAACTAAGAAGCCCAATATTACTCTGTTCCCTCTGTCTTGTATAACCTGTGCATCCATGTTAAATGATCTTTAAGTTGAACCCTTGATGAAATTAGGTGGGTGTAATAGTACTTTTATCTTCTTCGGCGTGACAACAAGCACTGTCTCGCTCATTGCTTTGGCTTGGTTCTCTTTGCGAAACGATGCTGATTCTTGGAAAGGTCTTGAGGGAACGCCACTCAGGATTGAAGCACGGGGTAGTGATCGAGATTGGAATTTTTCCTACTTCGGTCCCGATGGAACTCTTGATACCGCGGATGATGTCAAAAGTACAGGAGAGCTGAGCCTGCCTGTGGGGGCAGAGGTGGTGATCGATCTTCGGAGCGATGACTTTATTTATGCCTTCTCGTGCCCAGATTTAGGATTGAAGGAGATCGCGGTTCCAGATCTTGAGTTCTCACTCTCCTTCAAGGCAGAGCGGCCGGGTGAGTTCAATTTGCTCATGGATCCGATGTGTGGATTCCGATTGCCCCCAGGGGAGACGATGGGCAGAATCAAGGTTGCTAGTGCGAGCGAATTTCATCAATGGCTTCGAAAGCACTAAACCCGAACAATAGTTCACATCTGATCGTTAACATGACTAAGACGCATTTATCAATCGATCCGCGACGCCTTGCACTCGCACTCTTCTTGATCAGCGGGCTGGGCTGGCTAGCGGGGTGCCAAAATGAAGAGCGTGACTCCCGCGCAAGTAAGGGCACAGTGGAAACGCCACTTGTTGATTCGGAACAGCAAATCGAGAGAGCTCATCCGGGCGTGCTCGGTTGGATCATACCGTTTGAACTGACGGATCAGGACGGAAGTCGTTTTGCATCTGGTCGCCTCACTGGCAAGCCTTGGGTGGCCAGTTTCATCAATACAGGCGCTGAATCCTACACCACTCAACAAATAAATCTGCTCAAGCTCCTGCGGGATCGTTTGGCGAAGACGGGAAGCGGCGATGGAGCGGGAATAATCAGTTTTGCGATCGACCCTTCCAGAGATACCACGGCAGTTTTAAAGACCTTCACGATTGAATCCGGTGCTGACGTGAAGGGATGGAAGTTTCTGACTGGGGGGCTTGAAGAAGTGCGAACTGCCGTCAATCAAGAGAGCTTCAAAACTGCCTTCGGTACGGGGAGAGAGAACTCTCAAGGCTCGCTTGAACGCCCCAGTTTCGTGCTTGTAGATTCCTATCAGCGAGTCCGTGGCTATTACGATTCGGAGCATTCCAGTGTGATCAACGAAATAATGACAGACATGGCGGCCTTACAGTCTGAGATCGTTAATATTCCGGCTGACGTTCAAGACCCTGCATGGATGAAGGAACGGGCTCAGGCTCAGTTGAAAACCGCCGACTCAATCAGTGCGTTTCATGGGTTTTCCTTCACCGATCAGAGAGAGTCGAGTGGGATTCAATTCATGCACAAGATTGTCGATGACTCGGGAAAGCGATTCAAAGGGGTGCACTATGATCACGGTTCAGGGATAGCGGTAGCGGATATTGATGGGGATGATCGGTTGGATATTTATTTCGTTAATCAAGTGGGGGGGAACGAGCTTTGGCGGAACCTTGGGGGCGGGAAATTTGAGAATATAACCGAGCGGGCCGGGGTGTTTGTGAGCGATCGAATTGGTGTTTCAGCCGCGTTCGCTGATATCGACAACGATGGAGATCCCGACCTATTTGTTACTGCCTTGCGAAAGGGAAACGTTTTGTTTGAAAACCTCGGGGGAGGGAAGTTCAGGAATATCACGGCCGGTTCGGGCTTGAGCTACAAGGGACATTCCTCTGCCGCTGTGTTCTTCGACTTTGATCGCGATGGTTTGGTCGACCTTCTTGTCACGAATGTCGGTAAATACACCAAGGACGAAGTGACGAAGGTGACGATGGAAAATATTCGAGGGGAAGCGGATATTGGTGATCAGTATTATGTTGGATTTGAAGATGCGTTTGCAGGCCACTTGAAGGAGGAACGTCTGGAGCCGAGTCGTTTTTATAGCAAATTGGGTGGTCGCAAGTTTAATGTTGTGAGTTAAGAACTTGGCCTTCAAGACGAGGGCTGGACGGGCGATGCTGCTCCGGTGGATATCAACGCCGATGGCTGGGTCGATCTCTACATGCTGAACATGCAGGGAAACGACCAAGTATTCCTCAACCGCGAAGGAAAGCGATTCGAGCGGGCCACAAGTGATCTATTTCCTAAAACTTCCTGGGGTTCCATGGGGATCAAAGCGATGGACTTTGAAAACGATGGTGATCTCGATATTTTCATTACTGACATGCACTCTGACATGAGTGAGCACATAGGCCCTGATCAGGAGAAGGAAAAGGCGGCGATGCAGTGGCCTGAATCCTTCTTGAGGACCGAGGGCAGCAGTGTTTTCGGTAACGCGTTCTTTCGCCTGACAGACGAAGGACGTTACGAAGAAGTCTCGGATCAACTGGGTGCTGAGAACTATTGGCCCTGGGGGTTGAGCGTTGATGATCTGAACGCCGATGGCTTCGACGATGCTTTTCTGACTTCGAGTATGAATTTCCCCTTGCGCTATGGTGTGAACTCTCTCCTGCTTAACGATGGCGGCGAGCAGTGGCGTGACGCAGAATTCATCGTTGGGGTGGAGCCTCGCGCTGGCGGTTTAGCAGTACCATGGTTTGAACTCGAT
>JBDQII010000182.1:0-9464 GCA_040264395.1 Verrucomicrobiota bacterium | reverse complement strand
TCATGGCCAATCCGTCTTTTTCACGAATGGTGGGTGCTATAATTACCTTGACCGGAATGTTCAGGTTCGAGGTCATTCTACGGATGATGGCTGCTTGCTGATAATCTTTAGCCCCAAAAACGGCCATGTCTGGCAATGTCAACATAAAGAGTTTGCAGACAACGGTTGTGACTCCCTTAAAGTGAGCAGGACGCGATTTACCTTCCATCGTAGAAGACAAGCTGGATTCGATTACATAAGTCGAGTGTTCCTTTTCTGTTGTATCTGGATACATGGATTTGTCGGAAGGCATGAATACAACATCCACCCCCTCTCTTTCGCAGATATTCAAGTCCTTCGCCAGATCCCGGGGATATGATGAAAAATCTTCATTGGCTCCAAACTGAGTCGGATTCACGTAAATACTTACGATGACTTTCCCTGCTGCACCTGCGGATTTACGTGCTCGCTTTATCAGGCTGACATGGCCTTCGTGTAAACAGCCCATGGTAGGAACCAGAGCAACCTTACCGCCGGTTCTTTTGGAATCAAGTGCCCACCGCTGCATTGTTTTCAGATGTCGTATCCGCTTCATTTCGCCCCATTAGTGATTTATTTAAATCGCCATTCAATCCTATTGTCATTCGTCAAACAATGCGATAAATTGAAATTAAACATGAAACATCTTAAACATTTGATCCTCGCCGTCGTTTTATTGGCCGTTTTTAGCCTCCCCATGGCCTGCAAAGCACAAACTGTATCAGGAAAACCAACACCAATAGTCCCTGATGACCAGGGTTGGATTTCCTTGCTGGACGGGAAAACCCTCAGCGGTTGGATGACATTTGATCCGCATGCCTGGAGTGTGGATGATGATGGGTTACTGGTTGGAAAAGGCAGCCGAAGTCATCTTTTCAGCCCAAATACTTACCGGAATATGGAATATCGAGCAGAGGTCAAATTGAATCATAAAGGAAATAGTGGCATGTATTTTCGCGCTCAACTCGGTCGTGGCTGGCCTAAGGGATATGAGTCGCAGGTGGAAAATACCAGTTCTGATCCGCAGCGAACCGGATCGTTATATAATTTTGTGAAAATCGGCGAACAGCTCATTGAAGACGATACCTGGTGGACGCAGCATATTATTGCTATTGGGAATCGCATCATCATCAAAGTCAATAATAAGGTGGTTGTTGATTTTATAGATGAGAAAAATACCTGGACCGAAGGACATTTGGCTGTACAGCAGCATGATCCAGGAAGTGTTGTGCACTATCGCAAATTAGAGGTTCGCCCTCTTCCCGACGATGCATCCGCCGCAAAGGCCATTGCAGCTGAAGATACTCCCTCACTAAAATAAACGCTTATCACTCAAGTCAAGTTATGAATGGGCTGGCCTCTGCGGGACCGGCAAACCAGTGATCTGTGACATCACCGGTTCATTTGTCGAAAATGAATGTTGTCATTATTGTTGCAGCGGGGACAGGTGCTCGAATGGGCGTGGACAAGCTTTGGCTGGAAGTCGACGGCACGCCTATTCTAGGGCACACTTGGAGAGCTCTTGACACGATCGCAGAAATAGATCGAATCATTATAGCGGCACGCGATGAACGTCATCAGGCCATTGATCAATTGGCCGCTGAAATTCGGGTCAGCAAGCCTTACCAGTTAGTTTCAGGTGGTGCAGAACGGCAGGATTCGGTCTGGAATGGATTGGAAGCATGTCCCGAGAGCTGCGAAATAGTAGCGATTCATGACGCAGCCAGACCGTGCACTCATCCGGTCTTGGTTCGTGATTGCCTGAAAGAAGCACATCGATATGGCGCTGTCGTTGCCGGCCGCAAAATAACCGACACAATCAAACGAGCAGATGATTCAAAATCCATTGAATCCACCATTGATCGGGAGGGTTTATGGGCTGTTCAGACGCCGCAAGTCTTTCGCTTGAATCTAATACGGGAGGCTGCAGAAAGTGTTCGCCTTGCAAAGAAGGTTTTCACCGATGATACCGCAGCATGTGAGTATGCCGGAATTCCCGTCAAAATCGTTTCTAGCGACTATCCAAATCCCAAAGTGACCTACCCGGACGATCTTCCTTACGTCAGTTGGTTGCTTGCTAATCAATCGCGGGGCGTTTAATGTGAACCACGTTAAGAACAGTTCGTTAGCATAACTCAAATCCATGGTAAAAAAACTTATCTACTCGTCCATAATGGTTTTGCTCGGCGTCAATTTGACGGTGGGTTTTCTTTTATACCGTGAGACCGCTCAGGCTTCCTCAACTGAGGATCCCTACGAAACTTATGAGTTATTTGCATCCGTCGTGGAACGTATCCGCTCCGATTATGTTGAGGGAGACAAGCTGACTTATCGCGACCTGATTCAAAGTGCATTGAAAGGCATGTTGAGTTCTCTGGATCCTCACAGCGAATTCATGGAACCCGTGCATTACGACGAACTGAAAAAAGATACAGAAGGTGCCTTTGGTGGCGTGGGTATTGTCGTTACCATGGATGAGGGTAAAAAATATCTTACTGTCGTTTCTCCCATGGCTGATACTCCTGCGTTTCAGGCTGGAGTTATTTCGGGAGACCGTATTGTAAAGATTGAAAATCGCAGTACTGAAGGCATCACACTCCAGGAAGCTGTCAAACGTCTACGAGGCAAGCCTGGATCTGAAGTCACCATCACTTTGTATCGACCCTCCAGTGGTAAGACGCGTGATGTTTTACTTGAAAGAGCGATCATCAAACTTCAAACCGTCAAGGATTACTCGGGAAACAATACCTTTGATCTGGATGAAGATAATATCGGTTATGTATGGCTGACTCAATTTGGAGAGCAAACCAGTCGAGATCTGCGTAAAGCCGTGGATCAGATGATGGAGAAGGGGATGCGCGGCCTCGTTCTTGATCTCAGGGGGAATCCTGGCGGTTTGCTTGATCAAGCAGTCGAGGTTTGCGAACAGTTTCTACCCGCGGGTCAGTTGGTTGTTTTTACCCAAGGCAAGAGCGAGATGATGCGAAGCAAGCATCATGCGGCGTCATTAGATCCGATTCTTGATCTTCCAATTGTCGTGCTCGTGAACAATGGCAGTGCCAGCGCCTCTGAAATTGTTTCAGGATGTCTGCAGGACTTGGGGCGAGCGGTTGTGCTTGGCGAACAGACGTTTGGTAAAGGCTCAGTGCAGAGTATCTTTCCGGTTTCCGGAGGGTGGGCTCTCCGCTTGACAACGGCGAAGTATTACACTCCAAGTGAAAAGATCATTCATGGTAAAGGAATTACTCCGGATATCACTGTTTCAGTTTCAGATGAAGATCTGGAATCTTTATTTTACAAACGCTCTCCAGGTGGAGTTGATGCTTTAATTCAACTGTCCGAGGAAAAGCGTGAGCGAATCAGGGCCGTCCGTGACAAGCAATTTGATCGAGCCACTGATCTGTTGAGAGGTGTATTCCTCTTGAAAGATCGTAAATAGCCTTAGCTTGATCAGGATTTTTCATGCTGGTGTTACTCTACTTAAGCAATCGTTTCCATCATTGCAATTGATTGATTGGTCAAAATGAAGATATTGGCGATTGAATCCTCCTGTGATGAAACAGCAGCGGCTGTTATCGATGACGGTTTGATCTTGTCTGATCCGATTGCATCACAAATCCAACTGCATGCAGAGTATGGTGGGGTGGTGCCTGAGCTGGCAGCACGTGAGCATCTGAAAAACTTGCTTCCTGTCGCCCGTCAAGCCCTGAATAAAGCCGGGAAAAGGATCAGTGACATGGATTTGATCGCGGCGACTCAAGGGCCGGGCTTGCCTCCTGCCTTGATGGTGGGATTTGATGCATTTCAAACTCTGGCCTTTGCTTTGGATAAGCCTTTCATTGGGGTCAATCATCACGAGGCACACCTTTATTCGCCCTGGATTGATTCGCAAACGAAACGTCTGAACCAGAATTCCTTCCAACCAAACATCAGTTTAATTGTCAGCGGGGGGCACACCATGTTGGTCAAAGTGGATTCGCCTTTGAATCATCATGTAATTGGAACAACCGTTGATGATGCGGCTGGTGAGTGTTTCGATAAGACGGCCAAACTGTTGGGTCTTCCTTATCCCGGAGGGCCTGTGCTGGATCAACTTGCATCGAAAGGTAACCCCAAAGCCCACGTGTTTCCAAGGCCGATGCTCAAAGATCCCGGGTTCGACTTCAGTTTCAGTGGCCTCAAGACATCCGTCCGATATTTCATTCAAAAGCATCCAGCATTGCTGGAAGATCATCGTCATTTGCAGGATCTGTGCGCCTCCATACAAGCTGCCATTGTGGATGTTCTGGTTAAAAAAACGATACGTGCAGCTTTGCAGAGTGAAGTGGCAATGATCACAGCATCAGGAGGTGTGTCATGCAATCGCGGTTTGCGCAATGGACTGCAAGAAGCCTGTGATGCCAATGGGCTATTACTCAGAATCGCTCAAGGCCGATATTGTACAGACAATGCTGCGATGGTCGGCATGCTTGCGGCCTGGAAAATAGACTCTGGTGCTTCCCTGCAGCATAAAGAAGAAGGTATCCGTCCCGGCTGGAGGCTGGAAACGGATGCCAATGAATAAAGCCTTTTTCTGCTTTTGATTATTTTTTCTTTCGAGTGCTTTTGGCTTTTTTCTTTCTGGCCTTTTTGGGAGCTGGGGCTTGATGAACCTGAGCTCCCACTTTCAATCTCAAACCATTCAAGCGGATAAAGCCTGTGGCGTCATCCTGGTTATAAGCTTGTGTGGGATCAGCTTCCATCGTTGCAATCTCAGGATTATACAAACTGAGGGGAGATTTTCTTCCCGCAGTGATGATGTTGCCCTTGTATAGTTTCAAGCGAACAGTTCCAGAAACGTTCTTTTGGCTTTCAGTGATCAATGCTTGCAATGCTTCTCGCTCAGGAGCAAACCAAAAACCGTAATAGACGAGCTCAGCATATTTGGGCATGAGTGAATCTCTCAGATGCATGACTTCTCTGTCCATGGTCAAACTTTCAATTTGGCGATGAGCGAACAATAAAATACTGCCACCAGGTGTTTCATAGACGCCTCTGGATTTCATGCCAACGAATCTGTTTTCAACAAGATCAACGCGACCGATACCGTGTTTCCCTCCCAGTTTGTTCAGGGTCTTCATCACTCTAAGGGGAGTCATTTTTCTGCCGTTCACCGCAATGCAATTGCCCTTGTCAAATTCAAGTTCGACGTATTCCGGGACGTCCGGGGCATCCTCAGGGCTGACGCTGAGTTTGTACATTTCCTTGTGTTCAGGAGAGGAGGCATCCAACCAGGGATCTTCGAGTACGCCGGCTTCGTAGGAGATATGCAGTAGGTTACGGTCCATGGAATAGGGCTTTTTCGCACTTGCCTCTACTGGGATCTTTTTAGCTGCACAATAGTCAATCATCTCCTTCCTCCCCGGGAAATCCGCCCTGAACTGTTCGTCGCGCCATGGGGCTATCACGTCAATTTCTGGGGCCAGAGCCGCCGCAGTGAGCTCAAATCGAATCTGATCGTTACCTTTTCCAGTAGCACCGTGAGCAATCGCCTGAGCCTTTTCCTTGCGCGCTATTTCTACCATGCGCTTTGCAATCAGTGGTCGTGCAATACTCGTTCCCAGGAAATACTGTCCTTCATATATGGCTCCCGCCTGAATCATTGGGAAAATATAATCGCGAGCGAACTCCTCCTGTAAATCGTCGATGTATATTTTGGAAGAACCCGTTTTCTTGGCTTTTTTATCAAGTCCGTCTAACTCCTCTTCCTGGCCAATGTCGGCGCAAAAAGAAATAATCTTTGCCTGATACTTGTCTTTAAGCCATGAAACCAGCACCGAAGTGTCCAAACCGCCCGAATATGCCAATACAATTTTCATGGGCACCAGCATGCTGGAATTTAGACTTCACTGCCAAGCTGAAAAAAATTTGTTCTTGATTTGCAAGGCACAAGTTTGCCGGGATGCCCCGTGAAGTTTTGAGGAGAACCCGTGAGCTGAATGTGCAACTAGTGCTCCATCTTAAAAGACGCGCAGAGCCGAGATAGCATGATGTCATGGCAATATTGAAAGGATAAGGATAAGACCGTCTGATCCAGAACCTCAGCTGAGGAAGTAAGTTATTGCCACCAGTGACCAGCGCTTGCTGTCTATGCATCGTTGAATGAATACGCCAACGTCATTAAGGCGGTCTCCTGGATAAATAAACCTCGCGTTGAATATCTCTAGTAGTGCCCCCGAGTAAAACGAAATATTCAGGCAGCCCTATAGACGTTTTTCTTCCTGAAGGTAGTGTTCGTGCATTTTGCTGGTTAAAATATCAATGAACCTTACATGATGGTATCATGCATGAAATTTCCACGGCGCTTATTGACCACAAAGCCTAGTTATTGTGAAATTGACAGCAATGCCAGATTCAAGACTACAAATGGAGAGACTATCGAAACCTCGTTACGCGAGAATTTCGATAGGTCTGGCTAGCATTGTCATTGGCAGTATTGTTTACTGGAAATTCGGGCATCTTTTGTCGATGGATTTACTCGTTTCCAGAGAAGCTGCTCTTCGTAGATACCAAATGGCATATCCAGTCCCTGTTCTGGGGTTTTCATTTCTCGTTTACGTAATTGCAACGGGACTCTCTCTGCCCGGAGCGGCATTACTCACTCTTTTTCTGGGATGGCTCCTTGGGTTTAGACAGGGACTACTCGTTGTGAGTTTTGCCTCTACGGCGGGAGCAACCATGGCGTTCCTTATGAGTCGGTATTTACTGAACAACATGATCCAATCAAAGTTTGGTGATCGATTGGAAAAATTCAATGAAGCGCTGAAGAAGGAAGGTGCCTTTTATTTATTCACATTGAGACTGATACCTGCAGTGCCCTTTTTCGTGATTAACATTGTCATGGCATTGACTCCTATTCCTACACGAACCTTCTGGTGGGTCAGTCAGGTCGGTATGCTGCCTGGAACTATTGTCTTTGTGTATGCTGGAACACAGTTCCCAAGCCTGTCAGTTCTAGCTGAAAAAGGAGCCGCTGGGATTCTGACACCTCAGTTGATCCTTGCATTTATATTGCTGGGGTTCTTTCCCTTCGTAGTGAAAAAAATCATCCATCGATTTAAATCGAAATAAATCTGACTTGAAGTCATCGTGTTGTTGCAATGAAAACGTCCTGGAATTTCAACATGAAATCACAACAAATCGAGGCGCTTCAGCCATTGGATGCTCATAACCTAAAGCTGCAATCAAATGTTCATCCCGAAAATTACGAAAACCCAACAGCTGCGGATAAATACAATCTTGTTGTTATTGGTGGCGGAACGGCGGGGTTAGTGGCAGCCTCCATTAGTGCAGGGCTAGGAGCTAGGGTGGCACTTATTGAACGTTCATTGATGGGTGGTGATTGTCTCAACGTAGGATGTGTGCCATCCAAGGGCATCATCAGTTGTGCCCGCACAGCTGCTGCTGTCAGGAGTGCAGGAGAATTCGGAGTGAAAGTGCACGATGGTGTTTCGGTTGATTTTCCGGCGGTCATGGAACGCATGAGAAAGCTTCGCAGTGATATCAGTCCGCACGATTCGGTCAAACGGTTCAAAGACCTGGGAGTGGATGTGTTCCTTGGGCAGGCAAGTTTTCTCGATGGCAGCCGGGTCGAAGTCGATGGACAAAAACTGAATTTCACAAAAGCTGTCATATGCACGGGCGCCAGGGCTTCAGTGCCCCCCATCAAAGGCTTGGATTCAGTTCCATATCTCACAAACGAAACTTTATTTTCCCTGACTGAACTACCAAGGCGTTTCGGGGTGATTGGTGGTGGTCCCGCAGGAGCTGAAATGGCCCAGAGTTTTGCTCGATTTGGCTCTCACGTTTCCTTGATTACATCCAATCGCGGGTTGATGCCCAAAGAAGATCGAGAAGCAGTTGACATGGTTCGAAAACACATGGAAAAGGACGGGGTTCACATGTTGCTCGGTGCACATGAATTAGAGGTTTCCATGAATCCGGATGGTTCCATTCGTTTGCTTCATGATGAAGCCGCGAATAGATACGATATTGAGGTTGATCAGCTGCTTGTTGCTGTTGGAAGATCTCCAAATGTCGAGGGTCTGGGGTTGGACGAGGCAGGAGTAGAATATAGTGAAAAGGGGGTAGTCATCAATGATACCTTTCAAACAACAAATCGTAGAATTTACGCTGCAGGCGATATTTGTTCTGACTATCAGTTCACACATGCAGCAGATTTCATGGCACGTTCTGTGGTGAAAAATGCGCTATTTAAGGGAAGAGCCAAGCACAGTTCCTTAATCATTCCCTGGTCTACCTACACTTCGCCCGAATTAGCACATGTGGGTTTGAATCCTGAATTGGCAGAGGTGCAGGGGGTTGAAATCGATACATTTACTCAGCCTATGTCGGGAGTGGATCGTGCGATTCTCGAGGGGGAAACAGAAGGTTTCATTAAAGTTCATGTTAAAAAAGGAACCGATCAAATCGTAGGGGCTACTGTTGTATCCACTCATGCGGGAGATTTGATTGGCGCGGTATCCATTGCCATGACACACAAAATCGGACTGGGGGCCATCGCAAATGCCATCCACCCTTATCCAACTCAAGCCGAAGCTCTGCGTAAATTGGGGGACCTCTACAACCGTACGAAACTAACTCCCTTCATTACCGGAATATTTAAAAAATGGCTTCAATGGACCCGGTAAGCGCAATCTGATTGTGCATTTATGTATGATGATGCCACAGTAATTACTTCCAGTGGTCACTGTCCTGAAGAATGATATGCCTTTGGATCCATGAGTTATCAAAGACGCGTTGAAGAGAACCGATACCATGGCGTATGCTCCCAGAAAGGCCTTGAACAAGGTCATTGAGTTTTCGGCTGTGGGTCTTCACTTGCTTTCGACCTCTTCTCTAAAACCGGTAGGGTAAAAAAGGAGACAAACCTTAAACACACAATCAGACAAGCACAGGTTTTCCCTCGTCAGCGTTACTCAACGGGTCATCCATTGAAAAGATTGTCAGCTACCAGCTCAGTGTATCTGGTAGAAAATTGAAACTTTCACAATCCCGTTCTCTTACTGCCACCATGTCCTCACTTCGAACTCCGCCCCAGGCAGGGCAGTAAAGACCTGGCTCAATGGTCAGGACATCTCCGACAATGAGTTCGGGCCCCTTGAAATCGAGCAGTGGTGGTTCATGCACTTCGAGACCTACACCATGTCCAGTCCCATGCACCATGGCACAACGACTTGCCGAGCTTTCTTTGCCGGGTAACCCCGTCTCATAGCCGTGTTCGTGAATCACTCGAATGGTTTCTTGATGCACTGCTTCGCCGGTGACACCGGCTCTCGTAACTTTCATTGCGGCAAACTTTGCTTTGACTGCCGTATTGTATGCTTTCTCAATGTGGTCAGGGATTTTTCCATGAACAGCAGTGCGCGTACAATCTCCATTATAAT
>JBDQII010000181.1:0-9468 GCA_040264395.1 Verrucomicrobiota bacterium | reverse complement strand
TGGATACGGTCCCCTGCCCTCCAATGGCGCAGCAAGATTCTTTGTCCGATCCGGTCTGCGTCAAAAACCTCCTGTTCCGCTTTCATTGATAATTGCGAAAACTCTGTTGTCTCCCCCTTCTGGATTGTCCATTCCAAACGGCATTGAGAAAAACTCGAGTAGCCTGAAATATCATTCAGTAAGCATTCGACAGATGTATTTTCAAATTCAAGTTCTGAATTATCTTTGATCTTCTCCAGCCAGGGAAATCGATCCAAAACTTTCACCAGACAACCAGAGGGTAACATTTCTGATGATCCGGACAAAGCAAGCCTGAGCCTTTCAATCCATGTAAATTCAGGTTTAACCCCTAACCGAATGAGAGCACGACGCATCAATTCACGTTGAAGCCCTTTATGAAGTTTTTTGAAATCAAGCGAGCTATTCACCTTTGCCTCCGATTGATCCGCTTCTTTGAGAAGGAAATCGTGCTCCACCTTGATCAATTCAGCAGATCGCAGCATGCCAGTTTTTACACTATCCCCAAATTGACCAAGCAGGACCGGGAGCAAGGAGTGGCGGACACGATTCCTTTCGTATTTCAGGTCTTTGTTGGACTGATCTTCCCTCCATTCGAACTGACATTCGAACGCGTATGCCAGAATCGCTTCACGATCTACTCCCAAAAAGGGTCGCCATAATTTCAAGGTATGCTGATTGGCAGACGACTGAAACGAGGACATGCCTGATAAGCCTCCAGGCCCGCTCCCGCGCATCAACCTCATCAAGATAAGTTCCCACTGATCGTCCGCATGATGTGCGAGAGCCAGAATATTGCAGTTGTGCAATCGAGCCTGATCAGCAAAAAACTGATAACGAAGATTGCGGGCAGCCATTTCAATGGACTCCCTCGATTCCCGCGCACGAGAGCGTACGTCACCCCTGCCGAGCACACATTCAACCCCCAATATGCGGCACTGATTTTCCACCCAGCGTGCATCCTCCTCAGAAGCTTGATCTCTTAGCTGATGATTGAAATGAACAACGACAATGGATTTCTTGTGCAATTCTTTGGTGGCAATGAGAAAATGCAATAGCACCATTGAATCCACTCCTCCTGACACAGCTACCATCCAAGACTCGGCATGTGCCAGTTTCTCGTGGCGTTGAAGCGAATCAGATAAGGTCCGCTCCATTTCCATGTGAAAGGGTTTCTTTTTTTTCATACGAAAAGCCAAGTTAAATGGATATGCCAGAATGAATCAAATTTTCTTCAAAAGGTATTGAAATCCCATGAAAGGCACAATTAAGATACGCGCCTGCTTCTTAATTGAATCAGGGGTCGGGGCGTAGCGTAGTCTGGCTAGCGCGCCTGAATGGGGTTCAGGAGGTCGGGAGTTCGAATCTCCCCGCCCCGACCATTTTTTGTTCATCGTGCATCTAAAGCGATGAGTGCTTTATTGCCACTGAGTTTTTTAAAGCATTTAATAAACCTGTTTAATATTACCTGACAGACCACTTTTTAGCTTGTAGCGATCGGATTGTTTTTTTCCAAGTATGGCAATGCCAACAGGAGATTCGGGTGTCACAACGGTCACTTCCCCAAAATCCAATTTCAATTCAGTACCTCCACCGTGATTCATCAGAAAGAAGAACATCGTTTCTCCATCTGAATCCACTTTCACCAAGGCCCCCACTCCAATCTGTTTCCCCACAAATGATTGTGCTTCCATGGCACGTAGTTCATCCACCTGAGCAGCGGTCTGTTTGAACTGAAGTGCGTGCCCACGCGCTAAATAAGACGCTTCCAAACCACAGGTATCCCACTTGGTTTCAGCTCTGGATTCGGCATTGATCGCTCCATCAGATGCATTCTTGTTGGCGTTGAATTGACGACGCAAATTGGATTCCATGACCTCTAAAAGGCCTGTAATAATTTGAGATTTGTCCAGCATTTGAAGTTTCAATGCCCTTTTGAGCCCCTTTTTGTCAATACAAGATGCTGAGTATCTCTGATTTCGTAATCCAAAACTGGTCAAGAAAAACAAAACCAGCAAACGCCTTTGTCATACATCGCAATCACCATAAGTCTCCTGTACCGCTTGACGCCCCACTTCCACACCTTAAAGTAGCTCTTGGGCGCAACTTTGGAGCCCCAATGTGTTCATTAGAGTTAAGGTTTATGCCACAATTTTCATATAAAGCGCGGAAGCGAAGCGGCGAATTGGTCCAAGGAGTCCTGGAGGTTCCGGACCGCTCAGCAGCCCTTTCCCAAATTGAAATGGAGGGAATGCTCCCCATAGCTCTGGATGCTGTCAAGGGTAAGGGTAAGGGCTCCAGAAAGGCGTCCTCTTCACCATCACTAGCAAACCGTAAGTCATCAAGTAACGGGGAAGAATCCGCACCTCCAATCCTCCGCGAAATCTTCGGACGCAAGCGCAAACCGAAACTGCAGGAACTCGCGACTTACACCCAGCAATTGGCAAACCTTCTCCATTCTGGCATGCCCCTCACTGTGGCTTTGAACAGTATGACGCATCTGCAAAGCAAGGGGATCCCAAAAGAAATTAGTGAACAATTGCGTCAGGACGTCATGGAAGGCAAGGGACTCTCCGATGCAATGAGTAAACAGCCTCATATTTTTACGGATCTTTATGTCAACATGATTCGAGCAGGCGAACAGAGCGGTGCGTTAGAGGAAGTACTCCATCGTCTGGCGGCCCACTTTGAGCGATTCGCGGAGGTAAGGCAAAAGTTTGTTTCAGCTCTTATTTACCCTATCATCGTAGGCTCCGTTGGTTTAGGCATCATCATTCTGTTCATGACGGTCATTTTGCCTAAATTTACCCAGATCTTTACCGACATGAAGGTCCCTCTGCCAGCATCTACTCAAGCTTTGATCACAATGAGTCGAATTTCGGCCTCTTACTGGTGGCTGGCTCCGCTGGTCTTCGTCGTCTTTTTGATTATTTACAAAAGATTCAGTTCAACACCTTCCGGGCGTCATTCTATTGATAAATGGAAGTTATCCATTCCAGTCATAGGAAATGTTTTCAAGCTAAACCTATTCGGGCAATTTGCGCGGACACTGGCCACCTTGCTCAAAAATGGTGTCCCTGTCCTGACCGCATTGAAAATCACCGAAAAAGTCATTCCAAATACAGTTTTGTCGGAGGCTATTGCCAAGACACGTGAAGATGTTACAGACGGTAAAACCATCTCCCAACCCCTCAACCGCAGCAAAGTCTTTCCCCAGCTAATGATCGATCTGATCAAGATTGGGGAAGAAACAGGAGATGTGCCAGGTTCATTGCAAAGCGTTGCTGAAACCTATGAAAACGAACTCACCATCGCCCTTCGTGTGATGACTAATCTGGTCGAACCTGCGATGATCATTCTCATGGCAATTGGTGTGGGCGGACTACTGTTCAGCATCCTTTCCGCAATGTTCCAAATCACTTCAACGATTGGTAGTCGATGACGTTCTCCCTGACGCAAAAACCCAAGGGGTTTACCCTCATCGAAGTCATGCTTGTGACAGGCATGATGCTTTTATTACTGGGTTGGGGCGTTCCTAATATGTTGCGAGCTCTCGAAAAACACGGGATCGCAAAAGCCAGCATGGATATCATGGACGGCTGCAAACAGGCACGCGCTTTGGCCATTCTAAAAGGCACAACAGCTGAATTTGTGATCACTGACGACGGGGAGTCTTATGTTTTATTTGTCGCTCAAACAAGCACTCCTCGCCTGATGAACACCGAAGCGGCCCAGGCGCCAGAGGACATGTATGCGCCGGGCCCCTTGCCATCGACCACTTCAAGAAAGACCAAGAGCGCTCTCGAGGAGCTGGATGGCTTCAGGAGGCGCCTCGACCAAGATATTGCACTGGAAACGATTGACGTCAATTTCATTGACCAAATGGCAGGCAATGAGGCCCGAGTGCGTTTTTTTGCGAATGGAACCTCGGATGAATTCACAACCACGGTGCTTATGAACGAGGATCGGCGTATTATCAGCCTGGATCCTATCACAGGATTACCAAGCATGGTGGACCCCAAATACCTCGACTAAATCTGAAAAAGATTACTCCATGCGCATCCAAACAGGAACTTCCAGATACAGGCAAGACTCCATCATGTGGGCCTTCAGTCTATTGGAAGTCATGATTGCCATTGCGATCTTTTTTACATCCGTCTTTGTCATTCTTGAATTAACAAGTCAGCACCTTCGTACGGCCCGCATCCTACAAACACTGGATGTGGATCGCACCAGTTTACCTTCCTTGCTTTCCATTACCAATTATCTGGAAATGGGCCCGTTGCCCATTGACGTTAAAATTCAATATGAGGATGCTCACCCGGGTGTCACGGTCAATGGATTCATCGAAGAAGTTGCCACGAACGGTTTATTCAGGATCGACTATTCCATTCATTGGATGTCTGAAAACAGCATGCGCCAGTCCCGCAACAGCATCTTGTTATGGCGACCTAACATGGCAGGGGCAAGGGGGCCTCTCTCAAGATGAAGATTCATATCAACACCATCGGCATTCAATGCAGAGGCCATGAAGCAACCAGAGCCAAAGAATCTGGAGTTCGCGCCGGATCTGCCCATGCATTCACCCTCATTGAAATCATGGTCGCAGTGGGCGTATTGGGGGGCCTGATGGTGGCAATTTTCGCCTCCTGGCATGTCATCGTTCGCAGTTCACAAATAGGTATAACCGCATCCGTGGAAGCTCATCGAACGCGTGTCGCCGTTCGATCCCTGACCGATGCCATGACTTCGGCGATTATTTATGAATTGAACATGCCCTATTACGCCTTTCTCACAGACACGACTGAATCTTTCGCTGCATTTAGTCTGGTCTCAAGATTACCGTCCACCTTTCCTGGCTCCGGCTTGTTTTTCGACCAACCTCTGCGGCGTGTGACGTTCAGCGTGGAACCTACAAATTCCATGCATCAACTCATTATGCGCCAGAACCCGATTCTTTCTCCATTGGATCAAGGGCAGGAACCCTATCCCATGGTGCTGGCGAATAATGTCGGTGAATTCAAGATGGAATTTCTTGATATTCAATCTGGTGAATGGGTGCCAGAATGGGGCTTTACCAACCAGATGCCTGCCATGATTCGATTTTCACTGGGTTTTATTTCTCCAGCTTCCGGAAAGGTCGATGAAAGCAGGATCATCAAACGTATTGTGCAAATACCAGCAGGTACCGTGAGAGCAGCATGGCAGCGTCCCGGATCACCCGCTGGGGCCTCGGGGATTCCACGTCAACTTCAGTAGATCCAATGCGAATCCCTCACTCAAAACAGCCTAATTCAGCGAAAGACCAATCAGGCATTGCTCTAATCATGGTGATGGTGGTCGTGCTCGCTTTGGGCATCATGGCGGCGCATTTCAGCTTTTCAATGAAAATTGAAACTCGACTGGCTATCAATACGACGAGAGATCCCGATATGGAATGGATGGGGCGCTCAGGCGTGGAACTTGCCAAATATGTCCTGTCTGAAAAGATGACTATCCCCATTGAAAACCAGTTCGATTCATTGAACCAAATGTGGGCGGGTGGCCCATTCGGAACAAACGAGGTACTGGCTGCGATTTCGCTGCAAGATGTCTCTTTGGGCGATGGCGTCATCAATGTCAAAATTGAAGATTTGGAACGGAGATTTAATGTCAACGTCCATGGGCCAGAGATCATTGCTCAAGCCTTGCTTTACATGGGCGTCGAGTCATTTCAATCTTCAGTTATCATGGATTCCTTGATGGACTGGGTAGATCCTGACTTGATGGTGCGAACCAATGGTGCTGATGAGGAAGATTATCTGGCCGAGCCCAATCCCCCCTTCCCTCCTTACCTTGTCAAAAACGGCCCTATCGATGACCTCTCCGAACTTCTTTTCATCCGAGGCATCACGCCTGAGATCTATTACGGCATTCCCTCTTCAGACCCTTCAATGATGCCCATCGGGATGGGAACAGGAACATTTGGTTTGGTTGATTTATTCACCGCCGTTGGGGGATTCCAGATCAATATAAACACTGCTTCACCAGCCGTTTTGCAAATGATACCAGGAATGGACGAAAATCTGGCCTTTGACATTGTCATGACTCGAGCTGGATTCGATGGCATGGATGGAACGGAAGACGACTTACCTTATACCCGCATCCAGGACTTGCTCACCGTGCCCAGTATCACTCCTGATGTCATGCAAAGCCTCAGACGCTATGTGACGAATCGCAGCAACACATTCGAAGTGATTGTCGAAGCTCAAATCGATGAATACAGTCGTATTTACAGGGCTTTAATCGTCCGGGTGAGTGCACGGGAATTCGCAGTACTGAACATGCGGTGGGAGTAGAGGATCTCATTAAAAGCTCCATGCAAGCAAAGTTAATTTTCATCACCGGAACGAATACGGGCACTGGAAAAACCTTACTGACATGCCTCGGATTACATTACTTGCGCCAACACAATCATGCAGCTGCCGGTTTTAAGCCGTTCTGCTCTGGCTCAAGAAGTGATGCACATCATATTCATTTTCACAGCGGCAAAACCTGGAACATTGAAGAGGTGAACCCATGGCATTTCGCTCCCCCACTTTCGCCAGGCGCCATGCCCAGAAGATCTCAAATCGGCATGGCACAAGTCATCGAACAGATAAGAGGTAAACAAACGCAGTGCAGCCATCTCATTGTCGAAGGTGCAGGAGGGATCATGTCACCACTCGGCGCTGATTATCATTTCGGTGATTTGATCAAACATTTTAAACCATCCTTACTTCTTGCAGCCCCCAACAAACTAGGGGTCTTGAATCAGGTTCTTTTAACAAGTGATTACCTGAAACGGACAAAGAAGCACATTCAATTGAAAATCGTGTTGATGGGACAGAAAAAAGCGGATCCATCATCTCAATCCAATGCAAAGATGTTGCGTGAATGGCTCCCAAACAGCCCCGTGATTGAATTACCTTTCATGGGACCACAGGCCAAGTCTCGTGCATCCATTCAAAAAAACGGGCAAAGACTAAGTCTCACATTAAAAGCACTGTTTTCGACGTAACACGCATCCTGATACCTTGCTGAAAATAAGCATTTCCACACCTCACCACATGTTCTTTTGAACATGTCGGATCCCTGAGTAAATCACAATATAACTGTCACTCAATGTGATGCGCAGAAGCAATAGACGCAAGCGCAACGCCATCTATCCTTGCTTCAGCATTGCCTCTCAAAGATTCATTGAGGTTTTTAAGAAATCCTTCTACCAACATTTCGGTAATCTGTGGATTGCATCAAGCCCATTTCAAGGATGTCGTTTTCCCATGATCAGCCATGTTTCCCCCTGCGACATTTAAAGTCAGATCCACACCTTTGCGTTTGAATCGTGCATTTACCCAGCCAACCGGCTGTGCGTCATTAAAATTATAGCCCACCGCAGGTAAATTGATCAGATGCTTTCCTTCTCGGAATCCATATTCATAGACATGAGAGTGACCATAAAAGATGGCTTTCACCTTTGGATGAGGTTTGAGAATTTGAAACATGCGATCAGCATCGAGTAAATCACCATCTCTATCGCCTAGAGTATGGTGCACAAAAAAAACAACCGGGCGATCATCTACCTGATTTAAAAATGTCTTTAACCAAGTCCGCTGCGCTTTCCCAAGCAAGCCTGCAACTTTATCCACATAGAGCAGCGAATCTAATTGAACGATACGAACAGCCGGGTGTTCGATGACTACCACATGCCTATTCTCTATTTCAGCGGTGTTGTCTTTGCTGGGTTGCATGACCTTGTGAAAGTTTTCACGATGATCATGATTTCCCATCCCTATGAATATGGGGCACTCGGTGGCAAGTGGATTGAGCAATTGCTTTAATTCCCGGTAATCCTCTACCTCTCCGGTCAATCGAGCCGCGTCACCATTAATAAAAGCCGCGTGAGGCTTGGCCGCCATGACAACCGGCATGATTCGATTCAAATTTTCCCAGGGCCTGAATCCACGATACTCATTGGATTTATCCGCGGGGATGTGAGTGTCAGAAAGGAGTGCAAGATGAAACGAGTCATCCCCTTCCTGAGACTGAACAGGAGCCAAGCCGATCATAGCCGTTGTTAACACTCCATTTCGAATGAAGCTCCGCAGATTGGTTTCTTTGCTGAATAGGGATGGCATATGTTTACGATGCAAAAAATGGCACATTTCGCAAGGTTTATCATGGTTTCGCGAAGACAAACGGTTACGTGATCGTCGGCGGTATTTTCTGAGCGGCACTTACCCTAAATCCCCTTTATATCAGCAAGGATCCCCTGACACCTGAGGGACAATGAAACAATTGAGAAGGCATCGTTCACATCGAATGGTAGAGCCAGCTCCCGGCATTTTCATCAATCGCAAAGGCAGGAGTTTTGATGCTCTCCCATCACAGCCTGAGCAAAGAGTCCCAATGGGAGCATCCGTGCCTTGGGACAATGGTCGGGGAAAACGTTATTGGTTAGTTGCCGCTTCCCACCAATTAACTCGGCCTAACCGAAGCACTGCGGTGTATTTCTTCAATGGCACCTCAACTCAACTTGAGTTGCAACTAGAAATCGGCTCTGAAGGAATTGCTACTTTGTGCGTTGCAGATGTAGATATGGACGGAGACCAAGACTTGTTTATCGGTTCTACATCGCCATACAAGAGGTATCCAGAACCTGTGAGTAAGTCGCGAATGGAGTCAACCTTTTGTAAAAGCTGGTTATATATGCAGTTGTATTTTTTGACCTTGAGGGAGATGGTCGACCGGATTTGGCACTTGCAACCGAATGGGGACCTGTGAAGGTGTTTCGCAACAGTTCAGTCGGGTTTATCGATCAAACCACCTCGCTGGGGCTCAACACTCAAACAGGGCGATGGACATCTGTTGCTGCAGGAGATCTTGATAATGATGGCAAAATGGATCTTGTCGCTGGCAACAAAGGATTGAACACCTCAATTACACTTCATCATCATTCCAAAGAAAAAATTTGGTTTGGAAGCAATAGGGAGAATAACCAAGTAGAATCCATTGAATCTTTTTTGAGCGGTGAAGACTGGCTGCCCTACCGAGATCGAACTATTCTATCCATGATTTTCCCCGACCTGACTCGTATCATCAACAATCACCACCAGTTCAGCAAAAGCAGGATAAACTCTGTTCTGGGAGACAGGTTCAGAAACTTTAAATTTCAGGAGAACAGAATTTACGAACCCAGTGTCTTCCTGAACCAACAAGGTGGGTTTCAACGTCTACCGCTTCATCCGGACGCTCATGAATCACCTGTTTTTTCCATAAGTTTAAGTGATATAAACAAAGACCATTTCTTGGATATCTTTTTAGGTCAAAACAAGTTTCCGGATAATCCCGAAGTTACACGCGTGTAACTTCGGGATTATCCGGAAACTTGTTTTGACCTAAAAAGATATCCAAGAAATGGTCTTTGTTTAT
>JBDQII010000180.1:0-9472 GCA_040264395.1 Verrucomicrobiota bacterium | reverse complement strand
TGCCATTCAAGGCGCTGTGTCATGTCCAATGACCATCGAGCTCCAAGTGGTAGAAACATGGCCCAGAAAAACAATGCGGCAAGTTCTCTGTCTGCTCCATAAAGAACCATAGGGTTACGGATATGCAAAGAATTTATGAATACCCAAGAAATGATCGTTGCCCAGCGCGTTTTGATTCCCAGTATCAGTGCCATTGCTGCCAACCCATGAAAGACAAATAGGCATGCTTGCTCAAAATCGGACGTAAACCATAAGTGGAGAGGAATGAGAGCATTGAAATCTGCGTACAATGCAGCCTGGCTTGGGGGTAAAATACCCGCCGGACCATAATGTGCCCTGAATGAGTCAGCCCGTGATACCAAATCCCAGAGGGTTATTGCACCTAGCCCGATCCTCAGACAGGCCAGCATGCGTAAATCCAGATAAAAGATTTGTTTCAATCTGGACTGAATGGATTCCATTATGGCGGGAACCATACTTTGAACAGTTTAATGTTGGGAATGGTCTGGGAAATCCTGTCGATATCTGCTCAGAAGTGTGGGGATATGAGCAGGTAAGACATAAACTTTTCCATGCACTTTTTTAGTTTCTCCTGGATTTAAACCACCCAAACGAAAATCATTATGCAAACAATGTATGACGCCTTGAAAGAGTTCCTGGTAAGGGTCAAATGCGGCTGCAAGCAAAACCTTTCCATCTTTGCTGAAGCACCCAATCAATGCATTGCTAGGCGAATGAGGATTCAGAGGTCTGGGGTTGACGTCTTCTCCTTTGACTCCCGGAGCAGCCCAAACCTGGCCAGGTGTATATCTCGCCTTCGTTTCCCAATCTTTGGTTGGCATCAAGCTTAACTTGCCATCAAGAAAAATAAATGAACGTTCAATGTAGTCATAAGAAATTCCATTTTCGGGATCTCCGTGCCCGGTGAACTTGCCTACTCGAATACAGGGTTGACCCCAATGTGCTTTGGAGGTTTTTTTGGTGGGATTATACGCGGTGATTTGAAAGTCCACGGAGTCCTTATCGGAAGTAATCGTATGTTGGACGGTTACACCATCATTCAGCTTACAATGCAGACGAATCTTTTGATCTTGGGATTCCAGGATGGCTGTTTGGTGTCCTATGACTGTATGTTGGTTCCAATCTGTTTCGTGGGCGTTGGGTCTGCAGTAAGCTTCAATATACCAAATCGGTATGGTCCCTCCGGGAATATGTTTTCCTTGAATAAATAACATGTTTTTCTCATAGCGAAGCGTAAGGGGAGAATCACTTGCTTTTGAAACAGGGGGGGAAGCCAAACAGATCGCAACTCCAGCAAACAGTAATCGCTTCAGCAGTGTGGACATCATCCTGTCATCTATAGGACCTTACATGGAAAAGACAAGTGCTTTACTTCTTTGATTGAGTAGCCTCTGGGAATGCATCTGTCAAAATTTCAAGCAACAAGTTGGCTCGAGCAGGTTCTTTTTGATAGGCCCATCTCGAATCTAGGACGTTGTATTTGTAATGTGCCCAGTTTCCAGAGCTTTGCACGAGTATATCAGACCATTCATATGCAGGACTAGACACAAACACATTGTCTCCATTTAGAGTGCCTGCATACCATTCTCGTTCCGGGTGAGGAGTAGTACCCGTGGATGCGAACGCATCGATGAGGATGCGAACCTTTCCTCGGAAAGGAACGTTTTTCATCAGTGAGATGATGTGTTTGCAACATCTTCCAAAATGCCTTCTTGGTAATTTGGATCTTTTTTCTTTCCAGTCGTCGCATGTGCAAGACGGTTCACTCAAATCAACCTCATATTCATAAGCACCCGTAGTAAAGCTTGTGATTGTGGTTTTGAAATCAATTTTAGGGAGCGAGAAAGTCTCAGTGTCTTCCTGCTCTGCTGCCGGCAGCAGGCTTGCAGGAACATCGATGCCATTCTCTGCAATGCGATCATGCCAATGGGTATGAATTTCCACCAATAATCCTGCAACCTGACCAAGTTCACCCAGAGAGATCTCACCATCCTTCCAAACTTCCACTAAAAGTGTGGCTAATTCCTTGCCTGGCCAATGCAAAGTGCATTCAGGGCTGGCATTGAGAAACTCTGACAAGCGATAAACTTCATCAGCTGAAAGTTCGCCATCGGCGAGTATGGCTTCGCACAAATCAATCAGTGGCGTTGGATCATAGGATTCCATGCTTTGTTAACTCATTGCTCTTTAGTGTTTGGAAGAACAATGGTCCTATAACAAGCTGCGCCACGATTGCAGAAATTGCAAGGCATAAAGGTTCATCTCACCATGCGTATTATTCCCGGAAGTCGATCCGTATTTGATAGTTGTTTGAATTCTTCAGTGTGTTTTGAAAAAGGGCAGCGTCATGAGTGGCAAATACGGGCTCTCGCTAACGAAATTGCGAAATATTGCCATTCCTGATTGGGCGATTTTGTTTTTATTTTAGTCAATCATTTGAATTCCAGAATCGCTGCAGAGCTGCTCTCAAATCCTTGGAACTTTCAATCTCTTTCTTTGGCCAGGCATCGGGCAATAATGCATGATAAGACTCATCGCTGTATCGTTGATCGATCAGCACCGCGACCCCTCGGTCCTTTTCTGTGCGAATCAGCCTGCCTACTGCCTGCATCACACGATTGATGCCGGGATGGCGGTATGCAAAGTCAAATCCATTATCCCCAGACGCATCAAAATGCTCGCGGATCAAATCTCTTTCCAGGCACACTTGCGGAAGTCCTACTCCGACCACAACGACACCAATCAATGCCTTTCCAGCCAAGTCTATCCCTTCGCCAAATATTCCCCCCATGACGGCTAGACCAATTTTGGTGTACTCATTTTGTTGTTTGAATACTTTCAAAAATTCGGACCGTGTTGGTTCGTCCATTTCTTGGGTTTGTGCCATCAAGACCGTTTCGGATCCGGTTAACTCAGGAAGATCTGACAGTCGTTGCATGACCTGTCTCAGGTATTCAAAGGAAGGGAAGAAGGCCAGATAATTTCCTTGTTTGGATTGACTGGTGATTTGGATCACCTTAGCTACGTCTGAATAGGAGAAGGCACGTTGACGATATGTGGTAGAGATACCCGTATGAATGATGGTTTGCCATTGGGATCTTTGGAAAGGTGACGGCAGTGAAAGATTCGAATGATGTTCACTTGTGCCTAATGATTGCTGATAAAAGCTCGAAGGCGAGAGGGTGGCCGAAAAAAATAATGTGGACCAAGTCTTTTTCCACGATGCTGATATTTCTCTGGAAGGATCCATACAGAATCGATGCAAGGTGATGTGTCGATGGTGTCGCTTTAGAATAAGTTGGTGATGATCGCCTTGCTCCCGAGTTGCTTTCAAGAACTTGTAGATTTCAAAGTAAAGTTCCAGCAACTCTGTATGCACCGCGTCCAAATGTGGCGCCTTGAGTAGTTCTTCGGCGACTTCCAAAAATCGTTCCATCAGCAAACCCCAGGATTTCGGGGTTTGCTCCAACACAACTTCGTTCGGAGAGACCCTTTTGATTATTTTCAGGGGTTCACTTGTTTTTTGTATGGAGGATGTTTGTTGTTCTGCTGGGAATAATTCTGCTTGATGAAGGGTGGGTTGGATGCTGATAACTGTGCTGGATCCCATGTTCAATGTGGCCCTCATGGTCTTCCATAATTGCCTCAACAAAGTGGCACCTTCAGGCTTGTTCTTCTGGAGCCATTTCACCGATGGTGTCCAGTTTTCGGTTCGAAGACATTGTGAGTGCATTTCCCTTCCTCGATTGACGAGATTGTGGGATTCGTCCACCAGCAATGCGATCCTATTGCGCCTCGGAGATTCCTCGCCAAACAGATAACTCAACTGTGCTCCCGGATCGAAGGCGTAATTGTAATCCCCCATGACAATATCCACCCAAGGTGCCAAGTGAGTCGAAAGGGCGTGTGGACATATGTTGAATCGTTCGCCCAGCTCATTCAATACCGTTGCATCCAACAGATCAGGAGAGGCATGAATAGCGGCGTCTCTGGCTTCCCCTAGTCGGTCGAAATAGCTCTCTCGTCTGGCACAGGTTGACGGATCGCAGGCTTTGTTTCCACGTCTGCACACTTTTTCACGAGCGAGCATTGATAGAGTCTTAACTTTGGCGCCCTTCTGCTCAAGTAGCTTCAAAGCTTCCTGAAAGACGGTTTGGCCAGGTGTGCGTGCAAGTACAACCATCAATTGTCTGACATGCTCGCCCGCAAGTGCCTTGATTGATGGAAACAGGGAAGCCATTGTTTTCCCAATGCCGGTTGGAGCTTCCACCATCATGGCCCCTCCTTTCAGGTGCAGATTTTTGACGGCCTCCAGCATGGATGCCTGACCCACTCGTAGTTTTGAAAAAGGGAATGTTAAATTTTCTATAGTCGCATTGCGTTGAATCGTTCTGGCAACGTGTTGATCCAGCCATTTCAAGTATTTCTCAAGGACTTCCTGCAAGAAAGATTCAACGAATGAAGGAGTTTTTTTTTCGTCGAAGCAATACTCGGTATCGCTTTCAAGATGAAAATAGGTAAGTCGAAGATGCAGGGGCTTCGATGGATTTAATCGGTTCCAGATTCCTCCGTAAATGCGTAACTGGGCCCAGTGAAGATCGGATGGTTTTTGCGACCATTCGCCGGTGACTGTCTTGATTTCTTCGAGAAATATTTCTTCTGCCCCCTCTCTGACTCCGTCGATGCGTCCCCTCAGGGTCAGGGTAAATGTAGGCCGAACGGTTACCCATTTCAGTGCGACTTCTGCCCGATAATGATCACCGCGGGAAGATTGTAGTTTTTGATGCCCTCGTGTTCCCTCAAGCGCGCGACTGGGTGAAGTGAAAGAAGGACCGCTCCGGAGATCACCTCGGCGCAACACGAATTCCACCAAATCCCGAACTGAAACATCCAGGGAAAATGCCGTATCGTCTCTCGAGTTACTGACACCCATTCAGGAATAGGAAGCTGATGTTGGCTGTGGTCAGGTATTTTGGCTAGTCCAGACCGGGGAACCCAGTGCATCCATCCGTGGCTCAATGCCCAGCCCAGACTCCGTTGAAGCTTTGAGCCTTCCACGATCTCTTTCCGGAGCCCCCGTTGCAATGGATTTGGTCACATAACTGTTGAAATCAGTGCTCGTAAATAACAGTTCCGTCGGTGTGCTGTGAGCAAAATGTGCAATGGCAGAGGTGATGATATCGCCACCCCATGAATCTTCAATGGTCATCGCAATCCCAAGCTGTGCACAAAGGTCGCGGGCAAGTCGTGCACGGGTAAGTCCGCCAAATTTGCTGATCTTGATATTCACGACATCCATTGCCAAATCTGCTTTTCCGCGGATGAGCATTTCCACACCGTCCACAACTTCATCCAGCACGAAAGGATGATCGGTATGCCTGCGGATGGAGAGGCATTCCTCGTAGGTTCGGCAAGGTTGTTCAATATAAACATCCAGATCGCGCACACCTCTTACAACCCGCATGGCTCCTTCCATCAACCAACCTGTATTGGCATCGGCTACCAATCGATCTCCAGGCTGCAGGACTTCGGCAACGCGATGAATGCGATCAATATCAACATCGGGATCACCACCCACTTTCAGTTGAAACCGTCGATAACCTTCTTCGCGATAGCCATGGACACTTTTAGCCATATCCTCCGGGGAGGCTTGAGATATGGCGCGATAAAGGTGAAAATCTTCTCCGTAGCGTCCTCCCATCAACTCGCAGACAGGAAGTCCGGAGTGTTTGCCAAGGAGATCCCAGCACGCCATGTCAATAGCCGATTTGACGGATGGATGTCCCTTGAGAACTACGTCCATATGACGATTCAAGCGCTCCAGTTGCAAAGGGTTTTCTCCGATCAAAAACGGTGCTAGAAACTCAATGCCTGCTCGACACCCTCCCGCAAAAGCAGGCAGATATGCTGGACCTAATGGGCAGACCTCACCCCAACCAACCAACCCTGAATCTGTGGTCACCGATACGACCGTGGAATCAAAAACATCGACGGATTTACCTCCGGACCAGCTGTAGCGACCTTCCTTGAGCGGGAGGTCAACTTGATACATATCTATGCGTTGAATTTTCATTTTGATTGGAGAAACTTAAAGATTAGTCAATGAAGATCAATTCATTCGACATTAAAAGTGCTTGCACATATTGCTCCCACATGGTCTCGGGCTTGCCAGATGCCTCATTGGAGCCAAAGAAATTCATCCCTATTTCCAGTTCGCTTCGGGTTGGGTTGCGCTGAAAGAAGGCGTGGTAAACCCTTTGGATCGCCTTTTCTTGAACCGACGGTTCAGTAGTTTCTAGTGTGATGTTAAGCCGCATATCGCCCGCCAGCTGTTTCATGAAAGGGCTGTTCATCAGGTAGAGTGCCTGCTGCGGCACACTGGTCCGGAAGCGCCCGGGGCTGCTGGAGTCAGGCGATGCAAAATCAAAGGTTCGAAAAAAATTCGGCAGGTTCTGACGTTCGATGTAGCCATAAACTGACCTGCGAGGCTTCCACTCAGTTTTTGTTATTTCTACGGGTTTTCCCCCCATGCGTGTGTTCAGTTGCCCCGTGACTTTCAGTAAGGTGTCCCGCATTGCTTCAAGGTTTAAACGCTGGCGATTGAACTTCCATAGAAGTCGGTTCTCAGGATCAGCGGTATTGTAGGAAAGACGAGTCTGACTTTCCTGCCTGAAGACAGCGGACAGGACGATCTCCCGCTGCAGTTGTTTGATGGACCAGTTGTGTCTAACAAAATAGTCAGCCAAATAATCCAAAAGCTCCCGTTGCTCAGGTTCCTCACACCTCAAGCCGAAATCACTGGCCGAATCCACCAGCCCCACCCCGAAATGCCAGGCCCAGACACGATTGACAAGGACGCGGGCAGTCAGCGGATTGGCTGGATGAGCAATTTTTTGAGCAAGCTCCAGTCGACCGCTCCCGCTTGCAAATGGCTCGCGATCGGAGCCCTCCAGAAAACCGAGGAATTGTCGAGGGACTCTTTCACCTCTGTTTTGAGGGCTCCCTCTCTTAAAGACCACAGGCGTGACGGGGTTTTCCTTGTCCAGTAGAGCCATGGCTCGTGCTGGTGCACCAGGATGTTCGGCATCCAATCCTTCGAGTCGGCGCCTCAGTCTTCGCACCTTTTCGGCGACTTTGACTTCGAACAATCGGGTTAGCTCTCCCAGTGGCAAATTGGAGGGGCTGTTGGGAGCAAACAATACCATGCGAAGGGAATCTTTAACCGGATCCTGAAAGCCTGTAGCCTCGGGCTGTTCCTTGAGAAGGTCTTCCCATTGCCGGTCAATTGAGATGAATACCCGGCCATAGATTTTGGCCAGCGCCCCCAGTGTCAGTGGTTTATCCTTCTTGATCTGTTCAGCAACCATGGAGTTTATTTTGCTGGAGTCTTCGAGAATGCCTTTCCAGTCCACAGTCTGATTTCCATCAATCATCTTTAGCTGGCTGCTGGCCCTGATCCATGGCGTAAAAACGGGGTCTTGCTCTTTTTTCCATCGCTCGATTGCTTTGCTCCAGCGAAAAACGGTTCCGGGGTCCAGCTTTCTTTTTCTGGCCAATGCTTCTTTCTGTGTTCGATCCTCCATAGCCGCAATGGCATGAGTTGCCATCAGGTAATCTGATGCACGATCTCGCAACGATTTAAGGGCGTCTTGCTGAGCCTCATGCAGATAAGTTGCGTGAGCTTCAGATCGTTCCTGTTTTTCATGTTGGTATTCAGCAAACGCAGGGTGTGGTTCTCCTCCCAGTAATGGTTTTTCGCTTGGCTCACGGGTACTCGCAAAGACGCCATACAAGGAGTAATAATCTTCGGTTGGAATAGGGTCGTATTTGTGGGCATGACAACGTGCACAGGTGACGGTCAATCCCATGAATCCTCGAGAGACCACATCGATTCGGTCGTCGATGATATCGTGCTGATTATTCAGAAAGCGCCTTCCCAATGTCAGATAGCCCAGAGCGGCCAAGGGTCGTTTGTCCTGACCTAAATCCATCAGGTCAGCTGCCAGTTGTTCTTTGATGAAGCGGTCATAGGGTAGATCTTCATTAAAGCTCCTTACCAGATAATCACGATAGGTGTAGGCGAAGGGGTAGCTCCTGTCCGATTGGAAAACATATCCTTTGGTATCGGAATAACGTGATACATCCATCCAGTGCCTTGCCCAGCGTTCGCCGTAATGAGGTGAGCTGAGTAACTTTTCCACGACTTTATCGTGGGCCTCGTAGGATTGATCCCGTTCGAATGTCTGGATTTCTTCCATGGATGGAGGAAGGCCCGTCAAATTGTAATAGACACGACGTATCCATGTGCGCTTGTCCGCTTTTCTGCTGGGGGTCATGTCATTGCCTTCCAGATTGGATAGAACAAATCTATCCAGATGGCGCAATGGCCACTGCTTATTTTCAACAGGAGGCAGGGCAGGGGGTTTCACTGGTTCAAAGGCCCAGTGCGTTTCTGCTTTCTGTTCAATCAGTGAATGGCCTTCGGCGCTATCTCTGGGGTCTGGAGCACCTATCCTGACCCATTCCTCAAAATGAGCAATCGTCTGTGCCTTCAAGGGTGGAGTCTTGGGAGGCATCTTCAGTTCTGGATCGCCCTGGCGGATGGCTTGAATGAGTAAACTGTTCTCCGGAGATCCTTTGATCAATACCGCGCCCGATTGTCCTCCCTCCTCGATGGCAGGGCGTGAATCCAATTTAAGTCCGCCCTTGCTTTCACCTGATTGATCCGAATGGCATTCATAGCACGACTCGACAAGCACAGGCCTGATGTGGTTTTCGAAGAAGGCGATCCCTGCTTCGTCATTCAATGCAGCTTTTGCATCACCACTGAATCCTGCAATTCCAATCAAGCAGAAGAACCATTGCCAGTTCCTCTCACAGAAATATGATTTCAGTGCATCGCTCATGAACTCACTTTATACCAAGTGACACTGGAAACAATCCCTCTTCGCGAACGAAGATTCGGAGAAACAGCCCCATGAGGCTATTGCAGTTGATTGGACGCGACCGGCATACAACCGGAAATGTTCGCTCCGTGTTTAATTTGCCTCCAATGGTTTGCTGCTATGTCAGACTTTCCTCATCAACAGACCTTATTCATTCCCGGCAATAATGTCGTCCATCGTTTGGATCGTATCAGTCATGAACGCTACCGAGTGCTTTGTTGGGGGGAGGAGACCCATGGGATCCATTGCATGCATTTCTGAATCGATTGAAAAAAACGAAGACAAGGATATCGGTCAATCACTCTATGACCGTGGGAACATCGTGATTAATCCTTAATTTGGATGCTCCTTAAACGCGAATGTAAAGGGGCTCATAGACATGGATATAGCGGACCAAGAAAAGGATCAGAAAATTGGAGGACAAGATATTTTTGCCCATTTTAAAGTGACCTCATGTGCCTTCCCGTGCGCGCAAGTCCAAGGGGATCGCCAGTATGGATCCGTTG
>JBDQII010000179.1:0-9480 GCA_040264395.1 Verrucomicrobiota bacterium | reverse complement strand
CACTACCCGCCCGCCATCCGGGAAGAGGAACGGCGCATGCTCAAGTCGCAGGAATGGATAAAACGTCCCAAGCCCAAAGCTCCTTTTCCGTTGCCTGACGAGCCTTCCGCCAAAAGTAAATACATGGAAAAAACAAGGTTGATGTATAAGATGGCATTGCTGGCTTTCCAGACAGATTCGACTCGTAGTATTTCGCTCTTATTGGATAGCAACAATTCCCCGACCATACATGTGGATGGAGCCACCATTTCAGATGGCTACCACAACCTGTCCCATCATGGTAAAGGCGAAAGCAAACTTCAGCAACTGGATGCTATTGACCGGGCACATATGAAACTATTGAATGGCATGCTGGATGATTTAAAAGCAACACAGGATCAGGAAGGCACCCTCCTGGATCATTCACTCATCTTGTTTGGAAGCAACTTTGGCGATGCCAACAAACACACGACAGACAACATGCCGATACTCGTTGCCGGAGGGAACTTGAAACACGGACAACATCTGGCCTTCGACAGGAAACGCAATTATCCATTACCCAACTTATTTGTCACCATGTTGCAGAGCATGGGAATTAACACCGATCAATTTGCATCTTCGACTGGCACTTTAAGAGGCTTGAATCTCGGTTGATCGCCTATATGAAAACTGACTCCTTCAATCCGAAAAAAGGTATCCCATTGAAGACTGCATGCGTTCCGTCTCCCAAGCGTTTGAAACCTCCCTACATCATGTCATGCATCCTGCTCATTGCAGTATTGCGACAAATTCTGATGGTCCAGGGTGCCGATTGGCCTCAATGGCTTGGACCAGATCGAAACGCTGTATGGGAAGAAGAAGGGATCTTAGAGGCATTTACCTCCTCTGAACTCGAGCCGGTCTGGCGCAGGGAGATTGGTGGAGGTTACTCCGGACCGGCGATCTCAAATGGCAGAGTGTTTGTCATGGACAGAGAGGCAGCCCCCTTCAAGCCAAACTCCAACGAAAAAGGCAATATCAATTTTATCAAGGCACACATCCCCGGAACCGAGCGTATTCTGTGTTTGGATGAAAAAACAGGTAAGCTTCTTTGGCAGCAGGAATATGACTGCACGTATACCAGTGTGTATCCCTATGCCATCGGTCCCCGGTGCACACCAACTGTGGATAGTGACCGCGTGTACACTCTGGGTGCGGAAGGCGACTTGTTGTGCCTGAATACGAAGAAAGGTGACATTGTGTGGACCTTGAAATTCGAAAATATATTCAGCACAAAGACTCCTGATTGGGGTTTCGCCGCTCACCCCCTTATCGAGAAGGAGAAGTTGATCTGCATGGTTGGGGGAAAAGGTTCCACAGTAGTCGCCTTCAATAAAATGACAGGACAGGTAATCTGGAAAAACGGTTCCGCCAAAGGGCCGGGGTATTGCGCTCCCAGGATTCATCAGATTGCAGGGATGAGACAATTGATTGTCTGGGATGCAGAGACTGTCTGCGGCTTGAACCCAGAGACCGGCGACTACCTTTGGCAGGTAGCTCTCCCCCCGACCTACGAAATGTCCATTGGCATGCCGCGCATCGAGGATAGAAAACTTTTTGTCATGTCGTTTAACCGGCTTTCCGCGATGATTAAAATTGCAGAAGACGGCCTGAGCGCAAAATTGGTTTGGAAATCCACTCCAAAAACAGGCATCGGAGGGGTAATGGACACTGCTTGGCTGGAGAAAGGATACGCATATGGGACAGGTCATCGAGGTTACTACACATGCGTCGACATACTGACAGGCAAACGCCAATGGGAAAACAAACAACCGACGAACCGATCGACTGGAGAAAGCGCTGGCGGCTGGCCGAACGTTTTCACGATCAAGCATCAGCCAAGTGGAACCTTCTTTCTTGCAAACGATCATGGAGAACTCATCATGGCCAACCTTTCTCCGCAAGGTTACAAAGAAATCTCTCGTGCCAAACTCATTGAGCCCACTCACAGTGTCGGGGGACGTCAGTTGGTCTGGTCGCATCCAGCTTTTGCCAACCAACGCGTTTATGCTAGAAATGATCGGGAAATTATCTGTGTCGATCTATCAGCAAAAGACTAGGAAACCGAAAACATGTTCCACTTGAGAACACTTTATTTTGGTTAAGGTTCGAAAAGGAGTCTGGGGTATTCAATCTCATTCGCCGTCAAAGTTAGCATTTGTCAGAAATAAACCCTTGGTTTGAAACCAAGGTCTTCATTGATGATCTGCGCTCCTGCTTGCGTCTGCCCCATCCTACACTTTTGCCCTGTAAGCTCCTATTCTTAACGATATTCAGGGCTAGAAACCTGTGTCAGGGTTGCTAAAAAATTGCTGAAAGCGCTTTACTGCGGATTCACAAAGCGCGTTTCCTGTGGAAAACAGTAACCCTTTTTTACCATTTGAATTCGAGTTCACAAAAAATTGTTCCCACTGTAAGTTGATAAAAACAAGTTACCCCTTGAGAATCCTGATCCTGTTGATTTTCTTTACGGATGAGTTCATTGACGATTTACTTGCTCAGAAGTCATTTTCGTGGAGGGTATGATGCCATCAGTTCACGGAATTTTTGAAAGAACTATCCATAATCAAATGAGCTGGACATCAAACAATGCGCAACCAAACAAGGAGGTCGTGCGCACTCATCACCCATTACCCGTCTATGCAATCATGGCAAATGGGCTAGGTCTAGGCATGCTGTTCAGTCACTCTCTTCATTTTGCCAGCATAAGTTCGGGAGCAACACCTTACCTGCAATCCTGGGTTTTACTTCTTATGGCCACAGGAGTAGGCCTGGGATACTTAGGTGCGATTCAATTTATCGCGACCTCGCGCATACAACGCTGGGGTTTGGTTGGATGGGCTGGGTTAATCACGGGTATCACCTCGTGGCTCATGCCGGCAGTCAGCCAGAAATTAATCTCATTCTGGATGTCACCCGGAACACCTGACGGTTTCCTTCCGGGGCCCACCCTGCTCACTTCCATTTGTTTAGGGCTGGTACCAGGATTGTTTGCCGGATTGTCCATTGGAGCGACATTCCATGCATCTACTGGCGTCAATCAGTCCCATACCGACAAGGCCACCGGTTGGGCGCTCCTCTCGGGCAGCTTAGGTTTATTTCTGGTAGAACTTTTTTTGATCCAGAAATTCGGTCTTGAATTTTCAAATCCAATGACCGCTCTGGTATGGCTGCTGATTGGTGCCGGGGGGCTGATTGCAAAAGCAAGCGGTCAAATCCAATTTCAACCATCGGCATGTGAAAAGACGATGGCTCAAACTCTGGAAAAACCGCAGACGGTTCAAACCCGGCGAGTGGGGATTTATCTCGGGCTGACAGCCGCATCCACTTTGACGGTCTGGATGCGAATCTCCGATTGGGTGTTCGGTGATACTTTTTTCTGGAACTATTATTGGCCTTGTTTGGCTTTGATTGGAATCGGACTCGGTTTTTTGATACCGATCGGAAAACCTAAATCAAGCACACGCAATTTGACTTGGGGATTGGCATTTTCGGGGATTCTGAACTTTAGTTTTCTTTACGGTTTTGACGACCTGCCGTTTTGGCTCCGTAGCCTGAGAGACCAGTTAGGAGAAACAACGGTCTCATTCCCAATACATGTCCTGACTTACACCGCTATCGTGGGAGGGTTTATGCTGATACCATTCTATGCCATCGGCTGTCTTGGCTATCACACTTCTCAAGTCCAAACTTCGAAAACCAAGTTTCATGCAGGTTTCCAACTGGTTCTTTGCACGGCTTTGTGCTGGCCACTCTTTCAGCACTTGGCCATGCCATTACTTGGACTCGCACGACAAGCCGGAGTAGGCATAGCTGTTGTGATCTCTCTGGCTGTTTTTCTGGCACTTCAAGGTCATGATAAATGGAGAGGGTTAAGCAAAATCGCCGCACCGATTTGTGGACTGTTGATCATTTCGTTTACAGGATCCCAATTTGATGAACATTGGAAGCGAATTTTCAGCCAATCGGATGATTTAACCACCGGATTTTTCAGCAAGCGAGATGAAGTCATTCAATGGGCCTATCGCTCGGATCAAATCATTTACAAGGAATCCGCATATGGAAGTCTGGCAGTGCATTCTTACGACTATCCACGCAACTCACAATTGGAACTTCGCATAAACGGCGAGGTCATCGAACGCGGATTTGCGCATCAGTTGAAACCTGTCATCAATACCATGGTCCCCTATATACTGCACGAAAATCCCGAGCGTGTAGCCATTTTTGGTCTCAGATCGGGATCAGCGGCAGGTATACTGGCTTCACTTCCTTCAGTGAAACAAATTCATGGAGTAGAGGTAAATTTTGATTTGTTGAATATTATCGGGCAGTTTTCCAACTCCAACGGCAAACTGCTGCAACGAGATTCATTTCAATTCCACCATACAACACCTACAAAATTTCTCCGTCAAAGCGAAGAGGAATTAGAGATTATCATCAATCAATATGCTCGCCCATGGAAAGCATCTGATACCGGATGGTTTTCCTTGGAGTTTTACCGGGATTGCGAGAGACGATTAAGTCGTGAAGGCCTCATGATTCAGAACATTCAGGCAAATCATGTGGATGACCCAACACTCGAAAGCGTCATCGCAACTTTTGGATCTGTTTTCAATCAGACTTCTGTCTGGAAACTGGGGTATGGTGAATGGATGCTGATAGGCACAAGTACACCTCGCGAGTGGTCTCTGGATTTGTTGAAAGAACGAATTGAAACAGAAGAGGTGCAATCGATTTTAAAGTCACAGGATCTCGACGTCTGGCCCATACTGCTGACAAGTCAAATATCAGGATTTGACGAAGGCTTCCATTTAGTCCCCGATGAGTCTCTTATGCATTCCGAAACTTATCCAGCGCTGCGAATGCTCGGTAACAATGCCTACATTGCACCTAAGCCTTTGACTTTGTTCGAAAAAAACAACAGACATTTCAACGTACAATCCTCGCTGATGACAGGAGGTTTTGCCCAGACAAAACCATGGACGATTGAACAATTACGAGCGTTTAGTATCTTGCAGATTGATCATCAGTTTTACGACCCGAAGGTATTCCGCTCGGTTGTCAAACGCTGGTTGAACCTTTCCCCCGACGAAACACCCCTTCAGATACTATCCGCATCGACTGCGAAGAATGAAAGCCCATGGACTTACGAGTCTGAACGATTGACCACGTTAATAGCCTCGTTTTCAGCAGACACGGAACCACCTCTGGAGTTGGTCAAACAGGCGGCATATCACTCGTTGCAAGCTTATCGGGATCAACGAACTTTCATCTATCGTCCAGATACATCATTTCTCGAGGCCATGCTGGATCATATGATTCAAAAAGACCCCGAAAACCAACGCGTGTATCGCATGAATCTTGGGGAACTAGCCTGGGATCAAGGGAACACCGAAAGATTTCTCAGATTAAGCGAAGATGCATTTAACCCTGAGACGGAAAGCTTTGGTCCCTTGAATTTCAGTGCCGAACCAATGGCACCCTACAGAACTCTGGCGTTGATGAGCGAACATTGGTGGAGAAAAGGACAGTTAGAGAAAGCAAAGCAAGTATGTTTTCAAGCATTACAGGGCAAATACATTGGTTCCGATGCAACCTTTCACCACTCTGAGCTTGAACAAGTTGTTCGAAAAATATTGTTTGCACTTGATCTCCCCAATAAAAATTCAAGTGAGAAGCAGTCCATTCTTGAGTTGGAAGCAATAAATTGAACAGTTATATGATTACCACTTGTTTATCATTCCTGTCCTCCCCACCCCTTTAACTTTATTTCTAAGTTGTTCCACATCTATTTCTAAAGACCTTTAAAACACCTTCAAAAAGTTCTTTTTTTGTATATTTTGAGATTCATTAACCATAGTTAACATTGTTTCTAAACAATGAATTCGAAAGCTATTTACAAGAATTTTATTATTGCAATTAACACGCATACTCATGAAGGTTGGATATCCTAACAGGGATGTAAACCAACAATAAATCATACTATGAGAGAAAAACTTAAAATATTTTTGGAGAAAAGAGATAATCTCTTGCAAACAAGAGCCAGAATTCTCGAAAAAATTAGGGAGATTGACCATTTGCTTGGTAACGCAGGAAACTCAACAACCTCAGAATTTGGAAAACGGACCAAACGCCCAAAAAACGAGCTCAAACTTAAGGAGGCCATCGGCAAAGCTCTTGCTGATGGACCAAAAAATCGCAACACGATTTTGGAAGCTGTTCAGGGAATGGGTTACAGGTTCTCAACAAGCAACCCATTAAATTCACTATCTGCTGCTCTCTACACTAACAAGCAGTTCGTCAAAGACGGACAACTTTTCTCCCTAAAGAACGCCAATGGAAAAACGAGAAAAGTCAGCCAAAAAAAGAGCTGAAGCTTGAGCCCAACAAAAGTGGTCGTGCATGATCAGACAAGCGGATCTCCAAGCGAGATCCGCTTTTTTATTGGCATGAGGAGAAAAGTATATTTGATTTTACAAACTTGCCTTTCGACCAAATATCCGAGTTAAATATTTGCATGCTTGATCGCCGGAAATTCCTTCAACTGGGTTCCACGCTTTCTGCGAGCGCCGTGACCCATGGAGCCACGCACCTGAACGCCAGGACTGAAGTGCCTTTCACAAATTTGAATGTCAGGAACCGTAATCAAAACCGTTCCACATTGACCTGTTCACAAGGAATGGTTGCTGCCAGTCAACCACTGGCAGCTCAATCAGGATTGGACATCCTGAAGAGTGGAGGCAATGCAGTTGATGCAGCAATCGCAGCCAACGCGGTCCTCAGCGTTGTTGAGCCCATGAGCAATGGGCCCGGCGGAGATCTCTTTGCAATTTACTGGCATCAAAAAGATAAAAAGTTATACGGCCTGAACGCAAGTGGTCGTTCACCTGGCAATTGGAATTTAAAAGCGGCCAAGGATTTAGGTCTGGATCAAATCGATCCTTACAGCCCTCTTTCATGGAGCGTTCCCGGATGTGTGAGTGGCTGGGACGCTCTGGTCTCTCGATTTGGCAAGCTCAAATTTTCAGACCTAATGACTTCAGCCATTCATTATGCAGAGGAGGGTTTTCCTCTGAGCCCAGTGATCGCTGATGGGTGGATTGGCCGCGAGTCCAGTCAGTATAGCAATCTTTACCGAACATTCTGTCCAAAAGGAGCACGACCCAGGTTTGGTGATTGGATCAGGAATAAAGATCTTGCAACGTTTTTTAAAATACTTGCCAATCAAGGACCAAGTGCGTTTTACAAAGGTGAGATCGCTGAGAAAATAATACGCTATTCTAAAAAAGTAGGAGGAAGGTTTTCCATGTCGGATTTTGAAAACCACACCAGCGATTGGATTGAGCCAGTTTCATCAACTTACCGAGGATATGATGTATGGCAACTTCCTCCAAATGGCCAGGGGATCGCTGCGCTACAAATCTTGAACTTGTTGGAGCACTTCGATATTGAGTCCATGGAACCCAATTGCGCTCAACAATTGCATTTATTTTTGGAAGCAAAGAAATTGGCTTTTGAAGATCGTGCCGTTTACTACGCGGACATGGATTTTGCTGACGTACCGTTGAAGGAATTGATTTCAAAGTCCTATGCTGCTGAAAGAGTAAAGTTGATTGATCCTGATCGTGCGGCTCAAAAAGTAACCCCTGGCCGCCTGAGGAATTCCAGTGATACCATCTATCTCACAGCAGCCGATCAGCACGGTAATATGATTTCCTTGATCCAAAGCATATATCATGGGTGGGGTTCGAAATGGGTACCTGATGGACTTGGTTTCGCTTTACAGAACCGAGGTGAACTTTTCTCCCTGAACCCTGAGGATCTCAATAAATTGGAACCAGGAAAACGCCCATTCCATACAATCATTCCTGCATTCGTCACAAAAAATAACATACCTTTGCTTTCATTTGGCGTCATGGGTGGAGATTTCCAACCTCAGGGACATGCTCAAGTATTGATGAACATGATCGACTTTGGAATGTCTCCCCAACAAGCAGGCGAACAACCTCGTGTCGCTCATTTTGAAAGTTCAACCCCCAAAGGAACCCGTTCCACCGGCCCAGGGTTAGTAGGATTAGAAGAACATATTAACCCTGAAGTCAGGCAGGCGCTGATTGACAAAGGGCACCGAGTCCGCCAATCAACCGGAGCCTTCGGAGGTTATCAAGCAATCTGGCGTATGAATGATCCATTAAGATATTTTGGGGGATCGGACCCCAGAAAAGATGGATGCGCGGTCGGTTATTGATACGACATCAAGATAAATCAATCGTCCAGATAAGGTTACGTTAACAAGGCATGATTCAGTCTCCACACACAGATACGATAAGGTTCATGAAGGGCAATCATACCCATATTCAATCACCAGGGATTTTTTCAGCCGAAGATGACATCAATCACGCATGTATCTGGCAAGCCTGGCATTCTCTGAGTATTGGATTGAGCGACGACCAACGATTCCAGTTCACCGGGCCTGCCATCGAATTCAAAGGTCTCTGAAGCAACTCTGAAACAATTTTCATCAAACTTTCTAAATGATTTCCAATGATTTTGATCCCAATGGAGTGGGAATTAAAGGCACCCTTTTTGGTCTTCCCGTAGATGAAAGCCAAGCTGCCGTGATCATCCTTTCTGTGCCATGGGAGGTGACAGTTTCCTACGGATCCGGCACTTCAAATGCCCCCGCAGCTATTCTGAAAGCATCCGCCCAGCTCGACCTGGCTGATCCAAATTTTCATCAGGCATGGCAGCCGGGTTATTGTCTGAAATCGTTTGATCCAGACATTGAGATGAGGAGTAAGCAGCTCAGGACAAAAACAGTTTCTTACATTGATTCACTGGAAAAGGGCATGCCCCCCAATCCGAATCTCCCTGTTGTTCAAGAAGCGAATCAGGCCGGACTTTGTTTGAAGGAATCTATTAAAAATCAGGCTTTGCAGTTATTGCAGAATCAAAAGACTCCAGCATTATTGGGAGGAGATCATAGCTGCCCTCTTGGATTAATGGAGGCGATAGCGGAGCATTACGGAGATTTCGGGATTCTCCAAATCGATGCACATGCCGATTTGAGACCTGCCTATGAAGGCTTTCAATACTCGCATGCCAGTATCATGTGGAACGCGCTCAAGATGACTAGCCTCAAAACATTAACCCAAGTGGGCATCCGTGATCTTTGCCAGCAGGAACTGGAATTGATTCATGAAAATCCAAACCGCATTCATACATTTTTCGATGCGGACTTGAAAGAAGCTGCTCATGAAGGAGTCGCATGGGGGCAGTCCATTCAAGAGATAATCGACACGCTTCCACAAAACGTTTATTTAAGTTTCGACATTGACGGATTGGATCCAAAATTATGCCCAAATACAGGCACTCCAGTTCCCGGCGGTCTTGACTTTGGGGAAGTTGTGAGCCTCATCGGGGCACTCGTTAAAAGCGGCAGAAGGATCGCAGGATTCGACT
>JBDQII010000178.1:0-9495 GCA_040264395.1 Verrucomicrobiota bacterium | reverse complement strand
ATGTATCCGCATCATCCTCATCATCACTAAAACCAGCGAATACAGGTTCATCGGAGGTTCCTGATCCGAGACCAGTGTTGATGTCACCTCCGCGATTTTCCGCAAGTAACACCCGCGTGCCTTGAGGGCTTACCAGATGCATACTTAAATCGGATAATCGGGGGTGATCAATCCGTAAACCAATTTTAGCTTCCGCCACTCGACGCGAATCGGCCACAAAGATGTCCGAATCCGTTTGAGCAAAATCCAGGATAGGCAGCTCAACTTCATCGGGAAAAAATGGTTGTTCCGAATCAATGATCAGGTTGCGTTCAATATCAAATGTCAATCTGAAATCAACAGCCACAGGGTGCGGATTGTAGACCCCGATAAAATACCTTCCGGCATTCAGAGGCGGAATATCTCTCGGCGTCATGGTGACTGTGACAATGTTTTCCCCCTCAACCCCCAAAGCACGTTTGTCGAAAATTGTTTGCGTCGGCAATTCTTCAAGTCGTAGATACAAATCAAGGGGAAGGTCAAATTCTGTCAAATTAGCCGTAAAAGCACTGGCATCAGGCGGCACTTCCACGAAGAAATATCTGAAAGATTCTGCCTGCACGGTAGCGAACAGTCCATTTTCATCCAGCAATTGATTCGGGGTGGCGACAACTCTGAAACCGGATAGTCGCCCGGTTTGACTGAGGGCGTTGTCCACCATAGTCATGAGCCAGACTCCAACGCCATTTTCACCAATGAAATTGATCAAATTACCGGGTCCATCAGAGGGGATTGAGTTTGGAAATACTCCAAAGTCATCATACAAACCATCAAGAAAAATCGAACTGCCTTGCGGGCTGAGCAAAGTATGGTTATTCAAAACAGCCGAAACACCATTGTGGGAAATGCTTCCCAGAAGATCCCCGATGTCCTCGTGAAAAACAGTTTGCTCGACCACCACGCTCTGCACTGTAAGCCCATTCAATGGATTGCCAATAGCAATACCCAAACCAGCACCTGGACTGCCAGGAGTTCCGTCAGGGATAATACCCTGGTTCAACGGAATACCTCGGAAAACCCGGTTCCCATTTTGATCGGTAAAGTCAAAAGGCTCTTCCTGCGAAAGCCCCACCATGGCATACTGCGCACCCTGATGATCCTCTGACTTTACGCCAACATAATAGACCACGTCATCGCCAAGCGGTTGATTTTCAAATAGCACCACCTCGGTTCCACCTTGATTCAAAGACTTGGCCGCAGCGGAAACCACCCCTTGATCCAAGTCGAGGAGGCCTGCATCACGCGACACATAAAGGTCAATATCTGCTTCTGAAACACGCGGCTTACCCAATTCCGGGGGAAGAAAAGTCACAAAAGCCACATTGGGGCCATTGGTAAAACCAACGTCGTTTGTAGAAGGCAACGAATTGGTAAAGGTATAAAACTGCCATTGCTGTGCCAATCCGTTGGTAGTGCCCAAAAGTGGAGCATTCGCCCCCACCCTGTCTTCGAGGCGGGGTATACCATTCGTGACCGCAATCAGAGGAGGAAATACTGGTGGTAAAGGCGTTTCAAGTGGCTCCAGTTCAAATGGCGCCTCCAACTCCGAATCGTCACCACTGCTGATAACGAGAGCAAAATCCTGCACCACACCATCCGGATGATCGAAGACAGCATTGACATTAACGCGACGACCTATCACAGAGACAACATAGTTGGTGGATAGCGGACCATTGATGTAAACGTTCTCAACGTTGTTGACCACATCCGAAGCAGCAACACTGTCGGACGAGGACATGCGGGTGAACAAGGAAGCTTCAACAAAATCATTTCCGTAAAACACCTCCCCCGACAAGGTATTCGAAACAACCAAGTCAAGATCGTTCACGAGTTTGACACCTGCAGCAGGATTTCCAGGAGGATCCGTCCATACCAATGATACTCTCAAGGGGAATGCTCGCGCGCCGTTGGTAGAGATATTCAAATCCCATGAAACACTGTCTCCCGTTCCCAAAGATCGCTCGGTGTCTTGATCAAAGAATTGCACTGAGGAGGTATGATTATCATCCGTCTCAAAGAAACTTTGAGGCATGCTGTTGTTCAGATTCGGTAAACCCCATCCCTGATAATTGACGAGTGGATCTATCTGATAATCATAGATGGTTCCAGATGACCTTGAACCATTAATCAATAATGCTTTCAAAAGTGCCGGACTGGGATTGTGACCTTTCTCAGTAAGGTATTCCTGCATCAGAGCCAAAGTACCTGAGACAACAGGAGCAGCCATGCTGGAACCAGATTCAAATCGATAATGAGGCTCGAGCCCCTCATTTAATTCAGCGAGGCCCTCATAAAAACCTTCCTGCTCCTCTTCGGTCACTACGGCTGTTTCGAGATCGAAAACCATGGTCTGTTCCGAGTTATTCCCAATGCTGAAAAAGTATATGTTACCCGGAACCAGATTTAAGGGCTCCTGAGAATCCAGAGCTAAGGTCACAGTATTCAGTCCGAAAAAATCCTCAGTTGTCGGAAAGCGTCCCAAGGCTCCGTAAACAGGCAGATCAGGCAGGTCCAGAGGAGCATCTTCGTTGGCCCTGATGCGAACACGAACTTCCACACTGTCAAGCGGCACAAAAACTGTGATTGGATAAAGTTCCCCCGGATTAACAGAAATACCTTCACGAAGGTTCAAAATCGTATTTTGCAAACCTTCAGGGCTCTCCCAGTCCTTGGAGCGCGTGGATACTATATAAGTCCCCGGAGCGACCACATCGGGTTTGAATCGGCCACCCTCTCCTTCAATTCCAATACCGACGTTGCCTCGAGAAGAAAATGAAGCCACCTCAGTAGCTGAATCCGTGTCAGCAAGGAATGCCTTTTCAAGCACTGGAATCTGGTTGGTTTCTACCACTCCCATGTCATTGGTCGTGATTTGGTCCACAAAGCCAGTTACCACTTCGTTTGTAATGAAACGCAGCGTTTCAATTGCACCAACAGTGATCACGTTTTTGGCAGTTGCAGGTGCCAGGATACTTCCCGGTGAGCCTCCTCTTCCACTTTGATTTCCGTTGCCTGCGTTTCCTGAAGAAAACACGTAAACCATGGGCTGTTCTCCCTCCATGTAAGGCAGCGCATCTCTCACAGCTGCATCAAAACTTGCAGAGGCCAACCCATATTCCTGTGAGTTGGGATAATTCCAACTGTTATTTGAAATCATGGCATTGGTACGACCTTGGGTGATATAATTGTGCTCAGCAGCAAGCGCTTGAAGTTCTTCATCCGACTCCAGAGGTCCAGAAAGTAAATCGATGGTCAACGACAGCAATTCAGCTTCTGGGGCCATACCATGGAAATTGGCATTTGTAGCAGAATTGATGATGTTGGTAATGGTGGGCGAGTTTTCCCCTGAACTTGCAAGGATACCTGCAACATGGGTTCCATGCCCGACAGAATCAAGGTGCCCTGAATAACGAATGGCTGATACCAATCCGGCAGAGCTGGTAGGCACAAGATCGGGATTGGTGTTATTTTGAGAATGGCCTGAGGATTCGACGCGACCTATGAGGTCTGGATGCGTTGCATCAACACCACTGTCATTGATGTTAATCAGGATTCCAGAGCCAGAAAGGCCATGATGGTTTTCATTGGTCAGATTGCTGCCATCTGTATCCACCGTGACTCGCCCCCTTGACAAATCATTTGCCAACTCTCGTTGATGCCAAGGTTCGACCCACTGCACCAGATCCAAGTTCGCCAATGGTATCAGGCTGTCTGGTGTGGCATGGACCACATACTGATCTCCGAAAGGAGAGTCAGTGCGGTTGATTAATTGAAGTCCCAATTGATGCAGGGCAGATTCTGCAGCCAAAGATTCATCCGGAAAGACAGTCAAACTCAGCAGCGTTCCACTCTCCAGCTCTGTTCGCTCAACAGCTAAAGGCAGGAGTGATTCGCTAATTTTGAAGTAAGGTGCATAAGGAACCACGGCGCGAACTCCACTGATGTTTTTCAGGTGAGTCATCACGTCAGGATCAGCACGAACCAACCATGCGTTGTTAGGGATATAAGAAACTTTGTTGGCAGCTAATTGCTCCAGCAAGTGAGCCGGCAAGACTTCATCAAAAGGTTGATCGGTCTGGATGAGATAACTGCGAGTCCGGATGGGAGCTTGAAGATGAGAAGGTATCTCCAGAGCACGTCGTGAACTCGTGTCAATCAAGGCGTTGTTCAAGAGCAGCACATGATTTAATCGAACTAATTGATCGACTCCAACCGCTGTGTTCCTGAGACGATGAGGGTGCAAGGGGTCCTCGGGCAAAGGCTCCTGATAGCGAGCCGACACCTCAGGACTAGCTTGATTCGCGTGCCGTGTAGTTTGGTTCAGTTGAGTGAGCAGTGGTTGCCCGGCGCCATTCAAGCGGGGAATTTTCACATTACCCGTGCCCGTCATGGCAGATGAAACAGCCTCTGCCTCCCTTTGCTTATCTTCCTGGACACGGTTCCCCAAGTTCCAGCAATAAACTCCCAGAACCATCAATAAAATCGCTATGATTACCCAAGTTTTCGCGCTCAATCGCATATCGTTATAAATCCAATTTTACCTGTCTCCCTATCAGCGAACTTCATGCCATTCTGATCTTTTCATCAATCAAACGGAAGCGATGTTTCACTTTCCACGGTAGCCTGCAGGTTGGTGATGGAACCATCATACCTGACCACTCGGCGAAATAAATATTCGCCTGTCACTTGATAGTTGGTGCAGATATTAAAAAGTCGTGGCGGTTCGGGGTCCGTTCTCAACGACTGATCTGCAGGTCTCAAAGACTGCCCATAGGCATAAATCGTTACTCGAGGTTCGTCCGCTTTTAACAGTGACAAGATCTGTTGAGGAATTCGCTCATAAGCAAAGTCATCAATACCGCTTTGATACTGCACTAAGTCTTCCCAGTCCAAGTACGGAGATTGAAGAGTCAAAGCCGGGGCTGAAAGCACTTCACCCAAATGCTGAAATCTTCCATTGCGGAAAAATCGTCTTACACCATTAATTCCACTCGGGCCATTAACCATCGAACTCATTTGGGAAGGTTGATTCTGATTTTGTGGCAAAGCTTGGAGGCCTGCCGGCTGGATAGTTTGCGCACGGAATCGTGCCTGCTGAATTCCATCCAGATCACGATTCAAGACCTCAGCCGTGCTTGAATTCGTCTGGACCACAACACCCGATAAAACGGCGGACCATGCAGCCAATCCTGGCTGGTTGACTGACAATAAACCTCGAGCCGCGTTGTCATCGAGTGCAGTTGTAAAATGTTCAAGAATCTTCCAGTCATTCGTGGGGTGAGTACCCATACTGCCAGACCAGTTCATCCAGTTACGCTGTGCGATGGCCATCACGTTGGCGCGAGACCCATCGATTTGCCCTACCTCATCACTGAAACCAACGCTCAAGTCTCCATCTAGAGTCTGAAATGGATGACCTTCTGCGAGAGGAGAACTCGCCAAAGGAAGATCTGTCACATTGAGTATGCGCCCTGCCCCATCCGTTCCGATAGCTGACTTCAAGTAAACAGTCTGCCACGGAGTACCACGGTGGACACGCCCGAGCCAGCCTATGTTGGGATATCGATTGGTTGGAAATTGCCAATCATCCGAGCTGCGAATAAGAGGGTCTTTGAAAGCGACATTATACTCGGAGACATCCGCACCTGCACCGGAGGGCCATGGTCGATAGCGCGTGTTGATCTTTTCTATATTATGAATGCGTCCATCCAAAGCTCGATCCGGAGGATCAACCAATTCACTCCTCACCGCGCGACCTTCCAGGTCAGTAAGATCCCCAACGGTGTAATGAACCAGAGGATCATTAGCCTGCCAGGTATTGTAAATGACTTTCTTCAGCGTAGGGGTGAACGGAATCTGGCGTATGAAACTCTTACGTGGATCCTTTAACCTTTGAAAGGCGAGAGCAAGCTCTTGGGCAGACATGAATTTCGGAGGGAAACCGAGAAATGTACGGAAGAGATCGATAGACTCTTCACGATCTCGCCCCGTCCCTCTCGCACGAAAACTGTTCCACAGCTGCTGGGAGACGGGAATTTCATCAAGCGAGGTGAATATTTGGTTGATGACACCTTCGGTTGGAGCATTGATTGTATTTGCATTTCCAAGTCGATTGGTCGACCAGAACATGCGCGAGTCCCCAGACCCTCCGTAATTGGAGACAGGGCTGGACTGCCCAGAACCATATGCACCGAGAAGCTCACTGGTGACATCCATGCGTGTCACAAGGTTGTCGAGATTCACGTAGTCCAGGATTCGCTGAGTCTGCTCATCGAGGATGTAGAACTGGACTCGGTTCGTCATGGCTAGACCTATTTGAGGCGAGGGAAAAATATTTCGATCTGGAAACAAGTTATCGGGAACCAATGTGGTTGGAATCAACCTGCCTGTGGTGTGTTCGTAAATACTTTTGGGAACAGGAATCGCGGTGTCCTGGATGGGGATAACAAACTGATTCCCTTCCCATTCATTGGCCGGCAGTAAGTTGTTATCGGGAGCTGGCGCGAATGTGCTATTGACCAGAACCCGGCCAAGTTGATTCGTCAAAAGCATGCTGCACTGCACTTGTGCATGCAGCCTGATGGGCCGCGGGAAATCATTTGTGTAGGAATTCCAGGCTTCCAAAGCGCACATGTTGGAAATACTCAGCACCATCATCTGGTTGGTCCGCCAAGCATTCATGGGGGCATTGGGAGCGGTTTTATTGATCTCAAGCTTACGCGTCAGTTCGAGCGTAGTAAGCACTCCATACTCATTGAAGTTGGGTAATCCTTTTTTGGCAGCAATGACCCAAGGTATCCCCAAGACGTTGTCATCAGGTTGAAGAACATCACGCTGCGCCTGGAATTTCAAATCGCGGAAAGGTCTTTGAAGCTGCACTGGAGCATCATTGGTGACTTCGATGAAGTCTGAAATAGAGACGATGCCCTCGTCGCTCACATTGAATCTGGGACGGAAGACCAACGGGAGTCGTTCTACCGTCTCACCCGCAAAGCGGGCCGATGGTCGGTTGGTCGTTACCGGTTCTGTCATGTTGGCTGCTAATTGTAACAGCTGATGCACATTCGCGGTGTATTCATTCACCCCGGGAACAATTTCCGGCCAAAGCCGAATGTTGGTTAAGGAGAAGTTACGATTGACGTAGGTGTCACCCACTCTGTGAAAATTCGTTCCGGCTATTGATATCTGCTGACCCTGAGTATTCCTTACGTTAAAGGGCGGAGGATTGGTTGTGATGTTCCCCATCAACAAACGCTGAGCCGAACGCATGAACAAGTCTCGAGGCTGCCAATCAACGAAATTGGTCTGATGGTTGAAAATCGCATTTTGAGGTTCAAACCGGTTGTCGTAATTGAGATGTATTTTTTTGGTCCGGACTTCATGGAGCCGGGGCACGTTGTCTTGAATGGCAAGACGGTAAGAGCGGGATTCAGTATCAGGGATGGACTCCGAGCCTAACTGAGAGATCAGTCTGTAATAAGTGTAACGATCATAAGTCGAGGCACTAGGCAAAGCCGGAGCGGTTTTGACACGGCCCGAGATACTTTCCTGAGAACCGAATTGGCCATTGGCGTTGGGTATTCTACCCTCATTGAACAATTCCTGAACATCGTAAAAAGCTCTGTAGAAGTCACTACCCCACCAGGCATTTGCCGTGTTATCTGCAACATCAAGCGCAAGCCAATTTTGGTTTTGCAAATAAGGCCCATTAGCAAAAATGTCCACGTAATCTCTCTGCATCTGCATCTGCGTTGGGTTGGCAATCAGATTTAATGGTGTCAAGGGGCGATTGGCTCGACGATAATTAAGGATGGAAAAGGCATCACTGAACGAATTCCCTGCGTTTCCAGCTCCATTCAAGGGTCCTGCGTATTGGTATTGGGTCCAAATACGAGGATTCAAATCGCGCAGAAATGAACCCAGATTAATTTCCCATGGACCAATCCCCTGATTGCGCACAAAGGAGTCCTGAGAATTGATTTCCTTGATCTGATTATGAATCGTGTTCAAGTCAAGTGTTCTACCCTCTGGAATCACAATATAGGCAAATCTACCGATGAATCTGTTCGTTGATGAATGTGGCAGGCCTGGATCTTCAAGGACTCCAACCCATTGAGGGTCTCCCACATTACGAGTCCAAACGGGCAATCCTGATTGAGAGTCTGTTAACTGCCGATTATCTTCACTGAAAGAGGGAAGCAATCCTGTCGGCTCGAATCGACCGTTGCGGTTAAAATCCAAGTAAAAGCGAAAATCGATCTGACGCTCATACTGTCTTGATCGGGGGTTGTATTCAATATCCTCAACATACACGGGCGGACGGGGGTCATGAAACTGATTACCGATATTGACCGCTTGATTATACGGATCCCCAATTGGATCCCCATTGGGTAGGAAATAATTTACGTTGTGAGGATCAAAATTAAAATTGGAGGCATTGTAACCGTCAGGGTTAAAGAAGTTGGTAGAGACAGTATAGTCAAAATCAAAACGGTTTGAAGAACTGAGAATGCGCCCCACTACTTCCGATTGAGCCCTGGCCATACCAGCCTCTGCGGCAAGCTTGGCCGTAATATGGTCGGTTGTCACCGTAACCGTTGCGCGCTCACGCCGACTCACTCCGAGAAAAACAATCGCCATCAGTGTCACCACTGATAGCATGATCAGGGTGATGACCAAAACGACACCTTGCTCTTTGGTTTTTACCTTCATTGTGTTTCCAAACTGATACGGTTCGCGGTGGATAGCGGAATCATACGACGAAAAAGATGCACCGCCCCGGGTTTATCTTCGAGAAATTGACGCGCTGCCTGAATGTTGGGCATGGCTTTTATGCGAGCGAGCACCTCCGGATCCAGCACTCCTATTTCAAGCTCCATGAAAGCCGGCAAGGCATTCCCGTAAAAACGATATCGGGTCTGTCCACTCAAAGCTTCGGCGTTGATTGATTCTTGCTCCAATATCGTATCAGCGTAATTAAGATTGACGACTTGATTCGGGGTATTCAGGAACTCGTTGTAGTAAAGCATCGGTCTTCCATCCGAATCAATAGGTTGCATGTTAAAATGGACCACGCCTTCGATCAGAGGTGAGACGCTGAGATTGAAAACACGATTGGTAGCCTCACTAGGTGCCACTGTTTGAACAAACTCATAATGATCCCAGAAATTGCGCAGGAGGTTTTTGTTCATCTTACGATTGGGCTGATAACGGTCTTGAATGCGATTGGCTGCAAGATCAACGTTCACCGAGGAAAAACGAAATAGAGTTCCAAATCCCAAGCTCTGCGTGCCAGGGGCAGCCACAAAATTGGTACTGGGAGAGAAAAAATACCCTTTGGCAACCCAGTTCAGATTAGACCGTGTCAGGAAGAAGACATTCTGAAGAATGTTGGTTCTGAGGGATCCATCAACCAATTGCTGAAACACTGGCCGATAATTATAAGCGCGATCGATT
>JBDQII010000177.1:0-9506 GCA_040264395.1 Verrucomicrobiota bacterium | reverse complement strand
TCCGCAGGCTGATGAGGAGGCTCTGGAGAATTCGCTGAAGGACAAAGCATCTCATGAGGCGAGGAAATGGTTTCCAGGGAGTGACCTCGAAATAGAAAAGCCCAAGTTGCTGGACATTTGCGGATTTCTCGGCACATTTGCGATATGCTTTTTGATTATCGGTTTGGCGATTTGGATCGCTCGCATTGGGAGTTGAATCGCTCACTGATCATCATCGCCTGGGAATATGTTTCTGTCTGAATTACCTTTTATGAATGTATTGAAAAGCAAGTGGATCAAGGCGTCCTCGTTTGTGTTGCTTGCTGCCTTGATGCTTTTTGGCTACGGTTGCGGATCTGAAAATCCATACATTGCTGATGAAGGGACCAATCACTCCGATGCCACTCAGGTTGTCACCGATGCCAGTTTCGCTGGATCTGTTCTAGGGGCTGACAAACCTGTTCTGGTGGATTTCTGGGCCACCTGGTGTGGGCCTTGTTTACAGATGGCTCCTGCTGTCTCGCAATTGGCTGATGAATACAAAGACCGTGCGATTGTTGCCAAAGTCGACGTGGACAAAAACCCCGATATTTCCAAAAAATATGACATCTCCGGTATTCCAACCTTTATTGTTTTCCATCAAGGAGAAGAAGTCATGCGTTATACCGGCTCCACCACTATCAAGGGGCTCAGGTCCATGCTTGATAAGCGGCTGACCGCTTCATCGAAAACCGAACCAACAGTCACCGTAGATTGAATTTTGACGCAAGAATTGTTTTCATCCGTTCCTTCGACACTCGGGCTTATTGCCGGAGGCCTGTCTTTGCCCTTGGAAATGGTTCAGCTGCTCCGTTCGGCTGGAGTAAGGAAGCTCGTCGTCGTTGCTTTTGAGGGAGAAACCGATCCAGCCTTGGAAGTCATGGTGGACGAGCTTGTATGGCTCAGGGTGGGGCAACTGTCGAAGATGATCCGTTACTTCAAATCGCACGGTGTTGGGCAATGCATCATGGCCGGACGGATTGCTCCCAAAAACTTATTCGATATCAAACCTGATTTACGTGCGGCTTCCCTGTTATTCCGACTCAAGGAAAAGAATGCACACACTATTTTCGGTGGTATTGGCGATGAACTCAAAAAGGATGGAATCGATCTGATTGAAGCTGTGCCTTGGATTCAGGACATCATGCCTGGAGAAGGATTCCTGATGGGGAGCCCATTGAAGGCCAAGCAGCTCGATGATGTTGCATATGGGTTCAAACTTGCCAAAGAAGTTTCCCGGCTGGATATAGGCCAGAGCGTGGTTGTGAAAAATGGAACGGTGTTGGCTGTAGAAGGATTTGAGGGCACGGATGATTGCCTGAGTCGCGGCGGTCAGTTAGCAGGTAAAAAAGGCGAAGCCATCGGTGTCAAAGTAGCGAAATTGGACCATGACATGCGTTTCGATATTCCCTGCATCGGATTGCAAACCATTGAGAACTGTATCCAACACAAATTCCGGGCTTTGGCTTTTGAACCCGGTAAGATTATTCTTCTCGAGCAAGAATCCATTGCAAAACGAGTCCAAAAAGAATCTTTTGCTCTGTTGTCTGTGCCCTCGCGCTAAGCACCATGATTACTGTTTGTTGAAATATGGTAGAGCTGGTTTGCACTGTTCAATCGGGTTCTCCCTCCTGACTGCCAGTCTACTGAGGTTCACGCGCAATTCGACTTCGCGCCGAACTCAAGGTCGGTGCATTCCATTCCGACGATCAGCAGAGGGAAAGCTCAGAGTTTCTCGGGGCTCTCATGATTCGTCAGGGTACACTCAATGACTGACCATTGTCTGCCGAGCTGAGGTTGAGAATAAATGGTATAGCTTTCCTTGCCCAAGCTTCGGTGTCCTGATATTGGGAAGCCATCGAACTGAGGCAGCTCTGAAGCATGTCTGTATTGATGACTCCGGGGTTTAATGGAATGGCAGCCATCCCTTGTGGTAGTTCCTGAGCAAGCGCTTGTGTGAGACCTTCCATGGCCCATTTGGTTGCGCAATAAGGAGCCACGTCCGGACTGGTTGAACGTCCCCATCCCGAGCTGAAATTCACAATGACTCCAGATCCTCGATCTATCATCGGGGGGACCACATGTCGGATAACGTTTTGGACTCCCTTGATATTGATATCAATGACACGATCAAACTCAGGTGCGCTGATTTCCCACAGAGGCGCATTGGCATTGATGATTGCTGCATTGTTCAAGACGAGATCGGGTGTTCCATGTTGGTCAAGCACATGCTCGATCCAATCTGACACAGAACTGTTGACGGAAATATCGACAGTCTGAAAATCATGGGGAGCTCCAATTACCTTACCTAATACGGATAAAGCCGTGGAATCTCGTCCACACCCGATCACGGTATGTCCTTCTTTTGCAAATCCCATTGCCATGGCGCGGCCAAGTCCTTTTGAAACACCTGTGATCAAGATGAGTCGGCTCATGGCTGCACCTTTCTTCGACGATCCATGAGTTCCTTCCATGTCGTGAGAATGATGTTTTCTTCCTTGATGGTGTTGCGGACCAAGTCACTGGTCAAAGCTTCCAGATCTCCCTTGCGTGATTCACTGGACCCCGTGATCAAGGGGAACACATCAGAAGGTTCAGATGCATGAAAAAGGATTTCGGTAATGCCAGGTTTCAGAGCCTTGAGCAATTGAGAAAGACGTTCAGGTTTGCTGTCTGCAGGCCACCCGTAACTGTCGGTATGTAGGTCGTCGATTACAGGAAGTCCCGCGCTCCAAACCTGATCAATAAAGGGTTTGAGTGCCTGAACAGAAGCTCCATTTTCCTTGGTTGCGTAAGTCAAATGACCTCCAGGGGCCAGGATGGGGATTTGTTTCTCGATACCGATTTTGACATACCTCTTGAAGTATTCTGGATGCGCAAACAAAGTTCCCATGTGACTATCCAAATGAGTGATAGGCATACCCATTGTTTCCGCGCGATCTACTTGTGCTCTGATTTCCAGCTCAACCTCATCTGCACTCGCTTTTGCGAGGACCTGTGGGACACTTCGCCAAAGGCATCCTTCGTTATCCACCAACCCCGGCACTACGGATTTACCAGCCAGAGGCCCCCAGCGATAAGATTTCCACTCAGAGGTCAGCGTCAGGTGCAAACCACTGTCGATATCAGGGTTCTCACCCAAGTAATATGCAATCTCAGATACCCAGGCGCAGGGCATCATTACCGCCCATGAAGTGGCAAGACCATGTTCGACAGCCTGGATGGCTCCAGCGTTTGAAGAATGAGACATGCCGACATCATCGACATGAAGAATCACTACGACATCCTTCGGTCCCCACCCCAGCTTTTCTGCATAGGTTGGGTTTGTCTGCGATTGGATGGAAATGGACAGGGCTAATAAAATGAGCAATGAAGCTGTCATTTTAGTCAGGCTGCATTGAGATCTGTGAAATGGGCGGTGGAACATGTGAATATGTTTGGATAAAAGCATTGGATTCGTAATTTTGCAAGCCCCCGGTGTCGCCATTGGATCCAGTGATACAATCGATGTCTTTTGATACAAAGCCCAATGAACGGTTCACCAATGATATCTCTCCCTGCTTTACGAATTGTAATCCTGTCAGAAGATAGCTCAATCATACGTAGTCCCCTCGGCAGGTTTATCAAGATGCAATCACAACGAGCTTCAATCACTTCGGTATCCAAAACAGACCAGCTGACACCTCCGGGGCATTTGGAATATGATGTTTTTGTTAGAATAAGTGCTTAGCAATGAAGCTTCCAAAAGTTTGGTAAAGGTCTGTTTCACGTGCCTCGACAAAAAGAAAAAATAACACATACCAAACTGCAATCAGGATACAAGGTATAGGATTTTTCCTTTTTAAAATATCATACACCAAAAATAAAAATGCAGTGCAAATCGTCAGCATGCTTGAAATGAAAAGACATTGAGAAGGGTCCAACTCTGTGTAGGTTTTCAAAAGCCTGTTGGCAGCCGGAAGGAGCGCAAGCAAGCCTGTCGCACATATGAAGCGGACATGCAAAAAAAGGTTCCTGCGGAACAACATCGCCAGAACATAAAAGGTGGCGAAGGTGGCTATCTGGCCCAGACTCAAAGCCTGGTCTGAAATGGCTTGGGCGTGCCCGACTTCATCCACCCACCGATTGTAGGAAAACCTGGTGACCTGAAACAACGACAGGATGACTATCGGTGCATATACGTAAGAAAGCCTTCCTGTGAAAATATGCCATGCCGGTTTTTTGAGAGCTAAAAACAGTGGTTGTGCAATAAGTAAGAAAAGCCAACCTGACATAATACCTCCATGGATATGGTGCATGAGTTTGAAGGGAGCAAAATTGGGGAAATGCTTAAAATATGTTGAATAAAAGCCTATGTGTACGAACGCATAGAGCATTAAGAATACAACAGATATGATGGCATATTTCACTCTCATCAATTCAAGAGACCAAGGTTCTGGCTTTAATGGAAAGAAAATAATTTCTAATTCATGACTCACCAACAACGCTTTGCACTATTGCTGAAATCAAATATTACAAAAATGCTTCTCACATGGCGGACCCAATATGTAACCGTTTTTTGAACTCAACTTGATGCGTACGACTATTTTCATGCACGAACTGCCACCGCATCAGATTTTTCCCAAATAAACCGCAATGGATCATTTGATCTGCTTAAAACGAGTATGAGGGACGTTATTGTTCTGATTGAAAGGATAACCCAAACATCACCCTGTAAAATTACCGATATCAATCAGATTTTCAGGGATAAAAAGCTCGCAATTTCCTGCCTTTGGTATTGTATGAACCCGATTCACAACCGTAGGTATTCACCCGTAATCTTATTATTTGTAACAATGAAAAAAACGAACAGGGCATTTACATTGATCGAGCTTTTGGTTGTTGTGGCAATTATTGCAATCCTTGCATCCATGCTATTACCAGCACTCGCTGGAGCCAAAGTGTCAGCAAGGAAAATCTTGTGCATGAATAACCAAAAACAAATTGCCCTTGCTACGATGATGTATGGTGATGATTTCGATGGGAATTTCCCCAAAGCCACTGGTAGTGATCACACCATGTGGATCAAGAGCATGATTGGCGCTGGTTATTTTCAGGAACTCAAGGTATTTGCTGATCCGGCTGAAAAAGAGGGCCCCTACAACCATACCAAGTTGCGTCAGTTTACAATTAAGATGGAAAATGGTCCCCGGGAACAGCATATGCTTTCATATGGAGTTAACGAGAGACTCGCTGGTCCAGCGGGGATCAAAATGCCGAAATTCCAGACAGTCACCGAACCAACGGCTATTTTCTTTTTTGGCTGCTCTACCTACTTCATCGCTCCGGATTGGGATCACGAGCGTGTTTACAATGCAGGGGGTCCTCATCCAATTGGATCGACAGTCAATCCCCCCAAGAAATCGCATGCAAGGCACGGCTCTGGAAGCGGCTCAAAACCAGGGAGTGTCATTACCTATGTCGATGGTCATTCTGCTTTTGAGGATCAGGAGTTCATTCAAAAGGACCTTCAATGGTTTCCCGGAGATTCCAGAAGGACTCCTTCCCGCCGCTGATGTTTTTGTCTCAAAGGAGTGATTGAAATCCATGAAGGCGTTTGCCAAGCCGGCACCAATGCGTATGCAACACCTCCTCTGTTGCATTGATGCAAAGGGGTGAGCAAGCAAAAGTTCATTGGATTCGATCAGCTGTTTCACGCTTTGAGCAATGCTTGCTGCTCCCGCTTTAAGTCTGGCTCTATCATGAAGGGGCCCATTGGAATGATGGCAGCGACAAAAATCTTTACTGACCAGATCAGTGGTCGCTTCAACACCAGAGCTGCCTGCATGAGTGTAACGACGTAAATGACAAAAAGTATTCCATGAATTGTTCCTGTGATGCGGACTGCTTCAGGCTTGTCTGCAAAATACTTTAAAGGCATTCCTACGAAAAACAGCAATAGACTCGAGATACCTTCTGCAATCCCAGAATCCCGTAGCCATTTAATAGTCTTTATTGAATACATATCGTTGATCTTGAACCTCTTCAGGGAGGTGTTCAAGTGTTTGCGTCAGGTAGGCTGCTGAACATTGTTTCCAGAGTTCAGAAAACGGATTTCCACGCAGTTATGAAAATACTCAGATTCATTGGTTTTGATTGGGAATCACAATCTGGGCTTCCTTTAAAAAAAAGATCATTTTTCTGGCCCATTTTTGAGCCATAATTCGTTCTTTAATTATAAAGAACTTTAATCAAAAATTCGAACACCATGAATAAAATAGAAAGCATAGAAAATTATTTTAAATAAAGAAAAGTAGACATATCGAGATATTACGATATAACAAGATGTAAAGATTGACTTATGACTACAACAGCACACCTCACCAGTATAGAGGCATTTGAGCAAGCTGCCGAATGTCTGAAGGCGCTCGCGCATCCACATCGTCTGAGAATAATACAGATGTTGCTTAAGGAGTGTTATACTGTCGGAGAGCTTGCAGATGCATGTGGTATTCCGAGCAATATGGCATCAGAACATTTAAGGTTCATGCAGCGATGTGGCTTTCTTTCAAATGATAAAGAGGGCAGGCGAACTTACTACTACATCATAGAGCCCCATCTGTCCAAAATTATGACGTGTATCGAGGAGCGTTTTGTAACTCAGCATTAAACTAATGAACCCGCTAGCTAAGCGAATAAAGATAAGCGTAAACATATCGTAAAATAGCTATATATCGATAAAACGATTAGAACGTGTAAGCTCTTTAAGCGTCTTAATCAATCATTCCTGCGACACCAAGGATTAGGCATTGCCAAGTGAAAAATAAAAAACAAACGATCTCGCCGACAGGTTTACAAGCCCTCCGGGACAAAGGTGAACAAATAGAAGTCATCGACGTGAGAACACCAGTCGAATTTCGTGAGCTTCATCTGGATATCGCTCAGAATATACCACTGGATAAACTCAACCCTGATGCTGTTATAAGCGGACGAAATGGGCGCAAATCGGAGCCATTTTATATCATTTGTCGCAGTGGTAGCCGGGGTATGGAAGCATGCCAGAAATTTATTGATTGTGGCTACAAACACGTGATCAACATAGATGGCGGCACGCTGGCTGCGAGCAAATCTGGCCTGCCAATGGTTTATGGTAAAAAAGCAGTTTCGCTTGATCGTCAAGTCCGTATTGCTGCTGGCTTAATTGTTTTCTTGGGGGTGATCCTGAGCTGGCAAATCCATCATGGTTTTCTGCTCATTCCTGGTTTTATTGGCCTTGGTCTTACTTTTTCAGGTGTCACTGATACCTGCGGTATGGCTATCTTGCTCTCAAAAATGCCATGGAATGCCTGACGCTCAAAGAATGGGTTTTTAATTTACTTTTCCTTTAAAGATAAACAGCAGATTTGAATTCTGAAATGAATTCCCTGAGCAAAGGGACCTGATGATATGGTTGATGACCCATGAGTGTGGCTCACCGCTGGTTGGGTTCCTTTGGTTTGGCTTTTTGAGGGTAGCTGAAGAAGGGGAAAAGAAATTGACTGACAAATCCCTTAGGGAATTGCTCATTCCCAAGCCCCATGGATTTTGGCCAATCATGGCCTGGAAGGTAGTACGTACCAAAAACTCGATCAATGATGGGTAAATGGATGGCAAAGTTTTTGTTATAGTACTTAGGATCGTCTGCGTGATGCCAGTGGTGATATTGAGGAGTGACGACAAGGTATTTCAGTAACCCGAAACCAATACGAGTATTGGCATGGGCTGCGACTGCCTGTAAGGCCACAATCGCAACATACGCATAGAAAACTGGCATGGAAAACCCGAGCACATAGAGTGGGATATAGGAGAAAGCCCGGGTGATCAGGATATCAACGATGTGCAAGCGAGATCCTGCCAGCCAATCGATGGTACGGATTGAATGGTGTATGGCGTGGAAGCGCCATAAAAACCGGTTGGCATGAAATAACCTGTGTATTGAATATTGGAATAGGTCTGCAACAAGTATTGCAACTGGTAGTTGCAAAAAGAATGGAAAGCTCGAGACTTTCGAGTGAATTCCGTCCAAACCAATCCCGTTAAAAAAAAACTCGGCTGGATTCTGTACGGCAATCGCAACAAACTGAACGAATAGATGACTGATGGCGAAGTAAACCAGATCGGTCTTCCACTCGAGATGAAACTTTGTCTGTTTTCTTCGTTGAGGAAAAAAAAGCTCCATGGGGATAAATATTGCGGTCAGTAATAGGATATCGAGCAACAGCCAATCGAGACTGATTGAGAAGATGCTTTGTTCAAAATCTTTGACTTCGACTGAATGGCCGCCCAGAAGTATGGCGAGCGTACTGATCAATGCGCCAATACTTCCAAGTGCTACCTTCCGGCTGAGCAAGAAACTCGACAAGGCAAAACCGACAGCAAGCAACAGACAAGCGAAAAGCAGCCATCGCAAGAGGTCAATGGAATAGACAGCTCGAAAATCAGGCGTGGTAAAATACTCAGGAAAGCGGAATGCAACCACGCCGCCCAATGAGAGTATTGCGAACAGAATGGATAAGTAACCGCTGATCATTCCTTCACCGATACGCAATCTTTCAGGTTGAGGTTCTTCTTTCATTCAAAGAGATAGTGCGGCCGGCATTCGAGGTGAGGAAAAAAGTGAGGATTCAATTGTCATGCTCATCTCTAAGCTCAGTAACATTCTGACGAATAGAGTTATGGAAAGGAGAGTCGATATGAGCACGTTTGTGTCTTTGATTACAGTCAGCCCACCATCCAGATGCGGCGGACTCCAGTCGGGGCTATTTGTAGTGAAATCCTTCTTCATCGAAGATAATGAAATAGTTATGTGAGAACTGGCTGAACGAACCCTGTTCCCCTCGACTGGACTGTATCGCGAATCGATCTCATGGCCGCCAAAAAAGCAGTCTAAATCCTGCATTAAATCAATCTTACGAAGGAAAATATTAAGTTCAAGAAGATAAGGATTGAAGCCATGCGGTAGATCAATGTCCTCTCGGGATATTTGAAAAAAACTACAAACCCCTGTCAGCGCCGTAACCTTTTCAACAAAGCCAAGAAGAAGGTTCAACGAGTTTATTCCGGATAATGTCACCTAGCTTCCGCTCATTCATGAGTTTCCACTCTTCTGTATGGATTTTGGCTGTATCAACTGCTTTCAAGAGATAAAGGAATTACCCCAGAAATGGTAGCTAAACATTACGTGTACGATGAGGGCTATTTTCCGAGACGGACCAGTTGCAATGCTTGCTGTTTAAACTCACGGGTGTAATTTTTTCTGAGTGATCGATTCATTGTGTTCGCTTTCTCATAGACTGGTCCAAAAATCTAGCACACCTCACTCTTCGTCCGAGACACTTGGATATTTTTCTTTTAACGTCTACTCGTCAGGTGTCTCCGAAGTAGAATAACTACCTCTCGATTGCCTTGCACTGTGGCGAGACTCAAAGGTGTATGGCCATTGACAGCTACTGCCTTAAGATCTGCCCCCT
>JBDQII010000176.1:0-9593 GCA_040264395.1 Verrucomicrobiota bacterium | reverse complement strand
TTGGGAAGGTTTAGGTTATTGAATGTCACCAGGCTTCCCGTGTTCTGTTTTCTTTGGTTAGGGGAGTGGGTAAGGGAGAAGTTAGGGACTTGTGGGAGCGCGTCCCTCCTGATTTGTTGATTTGTTGGGGGACTGTTTTATTTCGGGTTTTTTTCGATGTTTGTAACCTGTTTGATTTTGGTTCCGTCTGTGTTTCGAAAATATGCCCGAAATCGACATGTCTATCGTCTCAAAGTGTTCAAACCATGGTGTTTTCTCAAGATTTTGTTCACTTCCTATCGTATTGGGGATTCTTGGTGTCATCTTTTCAACCTCTTCTCTCCAAGGCCAGCTTGAAGGATTTGATGAATTTTCAGATGGGAGTAAAGATACTGAGAAGTGGGATGATGATTTTATTCAAGGGCAAGGAAAGGTATCGGAACTTTCAGGTCGTTTAGAATTTTCGAATTCCAGGGCTAATGGAAACCATGAAGCAGGTTGGCCTTGGGTGTTTTCAACTGCTGCATATTCCGAAGATTGGGAGTTTCAGTGTGACCTATTCAATGCAGTAGAAGTGGAACCATCACAATTCGCGTCTGCTGGTATCTACGTCGCCAGTTTGGAAGACGAACGAGATCTTGCTTTCATTGAAATGTATGCTTCGTATTACGATGAATTAAATCAATCTGCGCATGGCTTTTCAGCAGGGTTGGAAAGTGGATCTGGGAGCCTACATGAAGCTGATTCTTTTGAGCTTCCTATTATCCAAGGGGCCGTAAGAATCAGATTTGATCATCTTAGTCAAGCGCTTCATTTCTATTATCACGCAGGCGAAACTTCGAACGGATATGCATGGTTGAAAATAGCTTCCTACGGCATCGCTGGAAATGGAGGGGATGATTCCAATGATCACTGGCATTTAAATTCCAACAGTGAATTTGATATCGGGATTTATGGTTATGCTGAGAATATATCAATTCGTTCAGGTGAATTGTCTTTAGATAATTTTACGGCTGATGGGAGTCATGCATTACCTAATCCCGAGGTTATGCTGTATGTGGAAGACGTTACAACTTCCACCATGACGATCGGCTGGGAAGCATTCGAAAATTACACCTTCGAACTTCAAGAATCTGTTGGGTTCAATCAGTGGAAACCAACTGACCTAAGGATTCTAGGTGATGGATTGTATCAGACATTCCAACTTGACCGACAGCATCCGTCGAACTTCTTCCGAGTCGTAACCATGCAACCATAAGATTACTGAATGAATCCCATTTCTCTTTTGACCCTATGGACAAGCAAATGAATCAAAGTTCCTCCAGCCTAAAACCTCGACCAGAATCCCATTTACCTGTCGTAAATTATGACTTAAGGAATGATGAAATGTGGAAGCACATTCCCGCTTGGAAGCAAGTTTCCAGGAATGAGTTTTCAGACTATACATGGCAAATTCAAAACAGCGTCTCTTCCATTAAAGGGCTAACTGATGTTCTACAAGACAGATTGACCGAACGCTTGCTTGTAGATTTGCAAGAGGGATTAAAAAAAGCTCCCATGAATGTTCGGATGACGCCTTATTTGCTTTCTTTAATTGATTGGGAGCATGCGGAGCTTGATCCTATTCGCCGTCAGTTCCTTCCTCTCGGTTCCCAATTGCTCGAAGATCACCCAAGGTATAAGGAAGATTCTCTCCATGAAGATGAAGATAAAGCAACGCCATACCTAACGCATAGGTATGTCGATAAAGCATTATTCCTGCCTACGACGATTTGTCCTGTTTATTGTTCCTATTGCACGCGGAGCCGTGTTGTGGGGGGAAGCACTTCCTTGCGAGATAAACCTACTTACGGGGCCAGGAAAAATGAATGGACGGAAACGTTCGATTACATACGTGACCATCAGGAGCTTGAAGACATTGTCATTTCCGGTGGGGATTCGGCAATGTTGCGTCCCGAACAAATCACCTTCATAGGCAATACCCTTCTCAATATTCCTCATGTTCGTCGCATTAGGTTCGCCACCAAAGGTATTGCCATTCTTCCTATGCAATTCACAAGCAATGAGGCATGGATTCAAGCACTGGCTAAAGTGAGTGATCTTGGGCGGAGTCTTTACAAAGAAGTATGCGTTCACACGCACTTTGGTTCCGAGTTTGAGATATCGGATTGGACGATGCAAGCCATGCAGAGATGCATGGATTTGGGGATTCGTGTGCGGAATCAATCCGTTCTTTTAAGAGGCGTTAATGATTCATTCGAATCCATGTTTCGTCTTATCAAGAAACTATCCTACATCAATGTTCAGCCTTATTATGTTTATGCCCATGACATGGTGCCCGGTTGTGAGCATTTGAGAACTACCATTGGGACAGCAAAAGAATTATCCAAAAATATTCAAGGTGCGACAGCGGGATTTAATGTTCCAAGGATTGTGTGCGATGCTCCAGGTGGCGGAGGAAAGAGAGAAATTTCAAGTCACGATTTCTATGATCCTATTCTGGGTATCTCTGCATGGACTGCTCCGCGTGTGAAACCTGATCATGTTTTTTATTATTATGATCCCATTGAATTACTGCCTGATGAAGGTCGAGCATTTTGGAATCGGGTAAGGAAATCTCCCGATTTGTTAACCGATGTGCAATCGGAATTCAAATCACAGATACCATCGTTGCAAGAACATCATTGAGGGGGAAGGGGGCATATGAGTATGGATGCAGAAACGCAAGAATTGGAATGTAAGGGAACTGAAAAGATGGTGGATCGAAGTAGTAATTCAAACATTTTCTGTCTTCATCAAATATTTGAATCACAGGCAGACCAAACACCCCATGCTCCTGCTTTGCAGTATGGTGAGGAGGTGTTTTCCTATGGTGAACTGGATAAAAGTGCGAATCAATTTGCTTCGATGCTTCGGGCTGAAGGTGTGGGACCTGGGAAATTAGTTGGGCTGTATTGTGATCGTTCGGCTGATGCAATCATTGCCATGTTGGGTGTTTTAAAATCGGGTGCTGGATATGTTCCTATTGATCCAGCATTTCCTGAAGAACGCATTGCTTATATTCTAAAAGTTGCTGAAATAGATATCCTCCTGGTTTCTACAAACCTAAAAAAACAGGCCGAAAAATTTTGCCTGAACAAGTTAATCGATTTGGAGAATCGTCAGCAGTTATCAAAATTTTCTCCTACACGTATTCCAGTAAATGAGGTTTGCGTTGATCCTACTGATCTATGCTATGTCATTTTTACTTCGGGTACCACTGGGAAGCCTAAAGGAGTGATGACCGAGCATATCAATGCTGTTGAATTTATTTGGTCCTTTCATGCTGAATGTGGATTGACCCCGCAAGATAGAGTTTTGCAGGCTTTTTCTCTTGGGTTTGATGGTTCTGTTGAAGAAATCTGGATGGCATTTAGCAGTGGCGCTTTATTGGTTGTTTGCCCTCCTGAAGTGACACGGATGGGGGATGAATTGGCACGAGTCATGAATGAAAACCGTGTGACATTTTACTCTACCGTGCCCACTTCTCTTTCCATGATTCGCCAAGATTTACCAAGTGTCCGGATTCTGGTGGTAAGTGGAGAACCTTGTCCTCCAGAGCTCATCGATCAATGGGCGGTAGGTGGGCGAAGAATGCTCAACGTTTATGGTCCTACAGAGACTACCGTGAATGCGACCATCGCCGAATGCATTCCTGGTCGCCCTGTGACCATAGGTAAACCCCTGCGCGGTTATGAGTTTTATTTGATGTCCAAAGACTATCTACCCGTTCCGGAAGGGCAGGCGGGGGAGTTGTTTATTGGTGGCGTTGGATTGGCACGTGGCTATATGGCGGAACCTGAGCTAACGGCTAAGAATTTTAAAAAGGTGATCTTTGAGAAAAATCAACCTCCCAAACGATTATATCGAACAGGCGACCTCGTTCAATGGGGAGACAATGGTGAACTGCTTTTTCTCGGCCGAATAGACACCCAAGTCAAGATACGTGGTTATCGTATCGAACTTGCGGAAATTGAATCAGTGCTTTTGGGATACCCGGGCATTCATTCAGCCATCGTTAATGTACATGAAAACGACGGGGTCAAAGAATTAGCCGCTTATGTCACTGTTGAAAAAGAAACAGATCAAAGCTTTAAACAGGAATTGCGCGGATTCCTCGACGAGCGATTGCCTGCTTACATGATTCCGCGATACTTAGATATTTTAGAAGAAATACCAAAGCTCACCAGTGGTAAGGCCGATCGCAGTAAGCTTCCTCTACCTGTATGTCCACTGCATCGATGTAATGAAGACATCATGGTGGCAGAGTCAGAGATTGAGAAAAATATAGCGGCCGAATGGCAGCAGATCTTTGGTATTGATACCGTCTCAATGAATGACAATTTTTTTACAGACTTAGGCGGTTATTCACTGATGGCTGCTCAGATGGTTTCTGGCCTTCGGCGGAAACATGGTTACGAAGTTGCCTTGCGTGAAGTTTATGAGCACCCAACCATCAAGTGTTTGAGTCAAAACGTTGAATCCTCCATTAATTTAAAAACATCGAAGCAAGAACAAGCTAGTCCAGAGGCAGGCAGCCCCTCAGCAAAAGAAGTGTTTGAAGCCAGCTCTCCATTGAAAAGATGGTTGGCGACTGTTTTCCAAGCGATTTCCCTCTATGGATTATATGGAATGGGTGTTTTACCGACTACGTTGTCATGCCTTCTCTATTTTTTTGTCCGCGGTGATCTTATCACTTTAAAGACGGCGATTTCATTAGGTTTGATAGTTTTCTTTGGATATTTCCCCGCCATGTTGTTATTGAGTATTGCCATTAAGTGGTTGGTGATTGGTCGTTACAAAGAAGGGGAGTATTCCATTTGGAGTTTTTACTACTTTCGTTGGTGGTTGGTGACTCGGTTCCAGGCTTTGGCCGGTATTGCCATCCTGGAAGGAACCCCTCTATTGAACCTCTATTTTAAACTCATGGGGGCTCGAGTTGGAAATCGGTGTGTTCTCGACACAGCCCTTTGCGCCGCTTTTGATCTGATCGAGATCGGTGATGATTCCTGCATCGGGAATGAAACTCAAATGACTGGTTATCGAGTTGAGAATGGGATGCTAAAGATAGGTAAGATTGCTATTGGAGAGCGGTGTTTCGTTGGGATTCATTCCTATCTCGGGCTTAATGTGAGCCTTGAGAATGATGCATGCCTTGGCGATTTATCATCCCTCCAAGATGATACAATCGTTCAAAGTGGATTGTCATTCTCAGGATCCCCCGCTCGAGTGACAGATGTTCAATTACCCGATATTTCCTCACCATCATCCAGTTTAAATTTATCGACGTGTTTGCTTGGAGCTATGCAATTTGTCGTTGTTTATGGGTTGCAAATTTTTGTTCTTTTGACCTCCATTCCAAGTCTTTTGTTGCTCGGATATGCATTTTTGAAGGGCAGCGTTTTCTTGAAAATGATATCTGTTTTATCTGCTGGCCCCTTGGCATTTCTTTTGTTCTGTTTAGGCATTCCCCTCGTGAAAAAATTAATCCTGAACAAGGTGAATCCAGGAGTTTATTCAGTGAATAGCTGGTTTTATTTGCGCAAGTGGACAATCGATTCATTCACCCGCATGAGTCGACGCCTTGCTTTGCCCATTTATACCACGATCTATTTTCCAACGTGGCTTCGAATGCTTGGTGCCAAAATTGGTCCACACGCGGAGATTGCGACAGTTTCCCAAATTTCGCCGGATCTAATGGAAATCAGTGAAGGTAGTTTTTTTGCCGACGGATCCATCATTGGAGGAAGGCATTTTTACCGAGGTCATATGGAAATTGCCAAGAGCCGAGTCGGAAATCGTAGCTTCATAGGGAACAGTGCCATCTTACCAATAGGTGCCGATGTGGGGGATGAATGTTTAATAGGTTGCCTTTCAACGCCCCCTCCTAACCGGGAAACACCTAAAGGAAGTGAATGGTTGGGCTCTCCTGCATTCACACTTCCATTTCGAAAAAAAGTTGAAGGGTTCGATGAACACCTTACGTTTCGCCCCACTCGGAAGTTAATCTTTCAAAGGTGTTTGGTAGATTTACTGCGCATTTTATTACCCTTATGGATAATGATGGCGAGTGGAGTTGGTTTTATTTTGTGTTCTTCTTGGATCTACAACGCTCTAGGACTTTGGATGTTCTTATCCATGTCTTCTTTGGTTAGCTTGGCGATGGCATTGTTTTCAGCATTGGCTGTCGTGGTTGTTAAAAAAGTGTGTATGGGAACTTTTGTACCGATTGTGAAACCTCTATGGTCTCCTTTCGTTTGGCTGAATGAAGCGGTGAACGGTGCTTATGAATCCGTGATGGCTCCCATGCTGAATCCTTTACTAGGAACACCGTATGCAGCTTTTTTTCTCAGATTGCTTGGCTGCAAAGTAGGTAAGCATGTGTTTCTTGAGACAACACTTTTTTCGGAATTTGATCTGGTTGAAATTGGAGATCACTGTTCGGTCAATTTAGGGGCGATTATTCAGAATCATCTCTTTGAAGATCGTATCATGAAAGCCTCACGGATCAAAATTCATGATCAAGCAAACATCGGTAATATGGCAGTCGTGCTTTATGATAGTGAAATGAATATTAAATCAAGCTTAGCGCCGCTGTCATTGTTGATGAAGGGCGAAACACTACCCGAAGGAACCTGTTCGGGAGGGATTCCAACTTCCCAAAATTCGATATCATGATCTTGAATGGAGACATACTTCAGGTGAATAAACAATTTACTCAAAGACCTTTTAAATTTTGCAATTTATCATCACTCCTCATTCGCCTTTTATTATTCCTTCCCATTCTTCTTTCAGCAAATGAAGAAGATGCGATCCAAACGAATGACACCCTTAAGGAATTACAATTTCCATCGGTGTATGTTGAAACTATTTGGGAAAGTCATTACGTGAGTGAAGGCCGAGATTACCTTGAAGGTGATGGAATTTTTGCCACATTTGCTTCAATTGGGCATGAGGATTTTGCATTAGATGCATCGTTTCGTGAGGGACTTGATTTAAAATACAGTGAATTAAACATCGGACCTTCATATGAACATGAATTCGATGACTTCACATTATCTGCCTATTATTACAATCTACAATTCATTCGGGAAGATTTGCAGGATCATGAAATAGGCGTAGGTATGCATTACCATGGACTCCCTCTAAACTTTTCTATCAGTGCCAACACTTACTATTCGTTTAAATGGTACGGTAACTATTCACTCGTATCGCTCATATGGGATTATGAAATCATTGATGGTCTATTTATTCAGCCAAGAGCAGTCTTAGGTATGAATAGTGGCTATGTGCCCGAAGCACATGATGGACCTGATCACTTTGCATTACGCTTGGATGCTGAATACGTAGTAACCGATCATGTTTCATTGACAGGTTATATCGGGTACAACTGGGAAATTGAGAAAGAATCATTCGATCAAAGTCCTGGAGACTATGACTTAGGTAACTATCTATGGACAGGTCTCGGCGTCGCCTTCTATTTTTGATTCACCTGTATGTTTCGGTATTCATTTCTTTCTGAAATCTATCGATATGAATCCATTATTCTAAATGTATTGCTGTCAATCCATGATAAGAACCCGGTAAATCTTATGTGGTTTTTCAAGATTCAAAATCTAAGAAAAGTGATTCGTGCCATGTTCAGGGTAAACGTATAAGTGTCCTTACTTATATTTGGTTTTTCTAATTTAATAATTGATGGATTAGGGGATTCGGTCACCACTGCTATTTCTTGGTTCAGCATATGTGTTGATGATTTGAAACTTGCACCAATTAATGCCTGATGATCCTTTCCGATCAGGATCATCACTGTTTCACAGGCATCCCATAGGGTGATAAAAAAATGGGCTGGCAATCTTTTTTGAACCCTGCCACTCAGCAGGGGTGAAATCAATAAAACGAAAACTAACCCGCAGTAGGATCACGGCCCTTAGTCAGATATGCAACCTCATTCCGGGTCATCTGGTCAAAAAATTATCCCGAGAAACGGGAGCTGAGAAAAAAGCACGTAGCTTTTCTTCGTGGAGTCATGTCGTTTCCATGATCTATGCGCAAATTTCTAGAAGTATCGGATTGAATGACGTGTGCGACAGTTTGCAAATCCATTCAGGTCCTCTCTCGCAAATCCGAGGTGCGACACCGCCCAGTCGAAACGGACTTTCCTATGCCAACAAAACTCGAACGGCCCAGCTGGCCGAAAGATTGTTTTGGGAAGTCACTGACCATTTAAAGACCACCTTCCCTCAACATGCACACGGTAAACTTCCCAAGGAACTTTTCCGGTTCAAGAGGCAGATCCATATCATCGATTCCACCACCATTGAACTTGTTGCCAACTGCATGGATTGGGCAAGACATCGAAGACGTAAGGCGGCAGCCAAAACCCATATGCGATTGGATATGGAAAGCATGCTTCCTCGTTTTGCCATCGTCGATACCGCAAAGCACAATGACAACTTACGTGCCCGTGAACTATGCGCCGGACTAAAAGCGGGGGAAATCGTCATATTTGACAGGGCTTATAACGATTTTGACCACCTCAGGGATCTTGAAGAGCGAAGTGTTCAATGGGTGGGCAGGCAGAAGAGGCGCACTGCATGCGAAGTAATCGAAAGCATGGAAACCAGTGGGCAGATCACACACGATGAACTCATCGTTCTCAACAATGGGTTGGTTTTCAGAAGGGTGAGCGCGTGGGTTGAAGTCGATGGCAAGCAAAGAAAGATGACTTTTCTAACGAACAATCGGAATTGGAGTTCCCAAACCATTTGTGATCTCTACAAGGCACGTTGGCAGATCGAAGTATTTTTCAAACAGATCAAACAGACACTCAAGCTGGCAGATTTTCTTGGCCACTCGGCCAATGCAGTGCGTTGGCAAGTTTGGACGGCACTGCTCGTCTATGTGTTACTACGATTCCCCAGCCGGATGAGTTCCTGGTCTCACAGTTTTACACGAATCTTTGCCGTGGTGCGTGCTGCCCTGTGGGAGCGGATGGATTTACTGGGATTTTTAAAATCACTCTGTGGGACAGCAGATGGTGGTTTTAGAAACCTGGCTCGACCAGAACAGGCATATTTCCCAAGATTTTAACAATGGGACAGCACAAGTGAGTTGAAGGAGGAAATACTTGGAATTCAGTTCAAGGTCGAAAAACTTTGGGAAAATGAACTATTTTGCCCTGAGACAAGCTCCTATGGGATGCTACTGAAAGGAGACAGACTCAGCTTGCTTTGATTCCGTCATTTCACCAGCTTTTCCTTGCGATCACGAGCAGGTATTTATTTACCATCCACACCCTCATTGGACTGTTTTGATTTTAAACCTCTCGCGGAGGCTGCCCCTTGCATTGATTGAATTCCTGATGGAGGCATGTGCCAGTACACTAAAAATGCCCACTGTCTGGGGTCCTGCTCCCAACTTGATTACGCATGAGGCAACGCCTGCTGTATGGAAAACAGTGATTATTTAAACACGGTTTCAATCACGTTTGAAAATGGAAGCTTTCATCAAAGAGGTGGATGTTTGCTTACGACGAGTATCAAGAATCAAGTATGCGTATTCCATTGTCCTCC
>JBDQII010000175.1:0-9617 GCA_040264395.1 Verrucomicrobiota bacterium | reverse complement strand
GCTCTGGGAAATCGCTCCTGATAAGTAGTTTTCCAGAAAAAGATACAAACGTTTGTGTTCGTTTGGCACATCTACACCATTTTTTCTCGCAACTGCATGCGATACGGCCATGGATTTCAACCAGTATGAAAGTCCTTTGAACACTGGTATTACATGTAGAAAAGAATATTTTGTTTTGCGGGTTCATTCACAGACATGATCGAGTGATCGTACGCATCCATCATCGAACATGGAATGTCCAATCCTTGTGCGGCAGGACTTCTTTATCGACATTGGCTTTTACTTTGAGGTAATCATCATGACATGAGATCATATCGTCTTTTTTGGTTGATTACTTTGCACCTTGTTTTCCAACTTGATCTTCAAGCCGAACAAACAGAGGCAATACCCGGAAAAACAATCTACAAGGATATTTCTTATGTATCCCGCGGGCACGAGCGTCAAAAACTAGACTTATACATCCCCAAGGGCAGAGGACCATTTCCTTTGTTGGTTTGGGTTCACGGGGGAGCCTGGAGAGCTGGTAGTAAGGAACGACCTCGCGGATTGAAATGGTTGGATCGTGGTGTGGCGCTTGCTTCGCTTAATTATCGTTTAAGCAACCAGGCAACTTTTCCCGCTCAAATCGAAGATTGTAAAAGTGCCATTCGTTGGCTGCGTGCTCATGCTGAGAAGTATGAACTCGATTCGGATCGAGTGATCGCATGGGGAGCGTCTGCAGGTGGGCATCTGGTTGCGCTTCTCGGAGTCACAGGTGATATTCGCTCATTTGATGTGGGAGGAAACCTGGAGCAATCCAGTTCTGTCACTGCTGTTATTGACGAATATGGACCCACTGATTTTCTTCAAATGGATGCCATGGATGGGCAAATAGGGCGCATCAATCATAATGCCGAGGATTCTCCGGAATCTCAATTGATTGGAGGCCCTATTCAGGAGCATCCCGAAAGGGTGAAGTCGGCCAATCCGATCACTTATGTCACTGAAAAAGATGCTCCCTTTTTAATTATTCACGGAGATGAAGATCCCTTGGTCGCCCACGGCCAAAGTGTCATCCTTCTGGAGGCATTGAATCACGCCGGAGTGCTGACTTCGCTTTATACAGTCGAGGGTGGCAAACACGGTTGGTTTAAAGATTCCAATGTGAACAAATACATCGATGCTTTCATGATCAACCATTTGAGGCTTTCCCGTTGATCCGTCATTGGTTGACTCCAGTCAGTCGATTGGGTATCTCCACGAAATAGACTGGCCTGAAGCGTCTGGTCAGCCTAGTTTAAATCTTAATTACCTATGAAAAGCACTCGCCGTCAATTTCTTCGCAACGCTGCCCTGGCAGGAGCCGGGTGTCTGTTTTCTGCAGGCATGCCTTCGCAACTTGCCGCTCAAATGTCGCGATCACAAATGAATCCAGATTACAAGGCTCGCGGAGGTCCCGTCCGTCATTCAGTGATGGGGTGGTGTTTTAATCCCATGCCGACGAGTGATTTGATCCGGCAGGGGAAGGCAATGGGGCTCCAAGGCATTGAGGGTATATCGCAATCTTCGTATAAGGAGGCAATGGATGCAGGCTTGAAAATTTCGCTTGTTTCAGGCGGTCACGGGTTTCGCGAAGGACCCTGCAATCCGAAATTTCATGACAAAGTTGTGCAAGGATTGCGTCGATCCATTGAAACCGCATCGGATATTGGCGCCAAAAATGTCATCACATTTACTGGGATGCGTTATGAGGGCATGGATGACGAAGCCGCGGCTCAGCGCTGCGTGGAGACATGGAAGGAAGTGTTGCCATTGGCAGAGTCTAAGGGAATCACCTTGGTGCTTGAGCACCTGAATTCCCGTGGTGATTCGCATCCGATGAAGGGACACCCCGGGTATTTTGGAGATGATGTGGATTTTTGCGTCGATATGATTCGGCAAATTGGATCGAACCACTTCAAACTGCTTTTTGATATTTATCATGTATCCATCATGCATGGCGATGTGATTCGTCGCATTCGCCGCTACCATCCGATGATAGGGCATTACCACACTGCGGGGAATCCCGGTCGCGGTGAATTGGATCAAACCCAGGAAATCAATTACCCGGCCGTGATCCATGAAATCCTGAAAACCGGATATCAGGGGTTTCTTGCGCATGAGTTCATCCCTACCTGGGATGATCCCATGACTTCATTGCGCCATGGGATTCAAGTGTGTGATCTGGATGCCTGATCAAGCAGTTGACAGATTTATTCAGAAGATTCAGCGGCTAGTTTTTTTGTCTGAAAGTGCCGTGCGATCAATAAAACCCTGAGTGGCAATGAGGTTGCGATGGTCATGAAATTGATTCATCGAAGTCTATTGTTAGTTTGGTTCAATCACTCATCGGGAGACGATGGAGTGACGTCACAAATCATGCAAAAAAGCAGATCTGCTTTGCGGTTTTTGACTGTTATTATACCCAAATTGATCTCCAGTATGTGCATGAAAGTTTTTTCTGATGCGCATCGCTGAGCTCAATATGGATTCTCACCGGTTTGTTCCTATCTGTTCAAAAACCTTTGCTGTCAGGGATTCACTTGTGAGCAAGAGTATCAACCTGCAATCAGGAATACTTTATGGGAGACTTGTTTGCTGACTCCATAATATGCCTCAATGTTTGAGTGACAGCGGCGAGAATAGATCCCCCGTTTGTAATGATCGTAGCAAAATCGTAGCGAGGTGAATCGTTCCGCTGTTCGGTTTGGGGTTGCTGGGTATCCTGCATCGTTACGAGCGCTCGATCCATTGCCTCAGTGTTGCCAAATCTTTTTCAAGGGCGTCTGTGTTGGGTTTCAGGCCGGCACCTTGCAGGTATTCGACATGCAGGGAAATGGGGCCTTCAAATCCGTTCAATCGTTCGGGAGTGAAAAATCGATCATCCACCCAGCCTTCACCCAGGGGCACATTGACAAGGTTTCCTCCCTCCCAGCGAAAATCCTTCACATAAACGGCTCCTACATGAGGTTGAATCACATTCCAGTAAACAGGCCAGCTCATGCCTCCTTCGGCTTTCGCGTGACGCATATCAAAACCCACTGCCATCTGGTCTCGAGGAATGCCTTTCAATAATTCCCGTAAATCCCATATTGTCCCCCCCAGATAACGGTCTCCGGCATGATTCTGGTAAATGGCCTGCATGCCGAGTTCCCGGTTGAGAGCAGCAAGCTCTTTGGCCATCGATTTAAAGCTGGCTATCTGATCGATCACCGATTTCTTCAAATCATACTTGTAGTAGGACATTCTGTAACGTTTGATGCCGAGCTTTGAAGCAAGTCGCAGCGTTTTTTCTGATAATGGATCATCTGCACGGTTGATTCCCGAGGCCATGATGGTCATATCGACATCATGCGTCCTGAGAGCCTGCATTAGCTTCGGCAAATCTTCCTCCACACGTTCAGGTGGAACGTGGCCTCGAGGTCTGACAGTTCCCTCAATCCCGTCAAATCCAAGCCGTTTGATGGTTGCAGCAAGTTCTTCGAAGGACATTTCCTGCAAAAACTTTACGAAGGCGCAGACCGGATGCTTGTCTTTGCCTGATTGGCCAAACAGATTTGGCGGAATCAGCAGAGAGCCTGCAGCCATGGACGATTGAATGGCAAAACTTCTTCGGTTGATGGATTTCATAAGGAAAAATACCATACTAAAGGACGATTACGGATCCTCCAAGACGATAAAGGTCGCCATAATCGTTCGACTTTTTCAAAAAAAACTAGCGAGAGACGCTATGTCAACGCATGATGCTTCTTGTTAGGTTTGAATGGCAAATCATGAAGGTTAAGATCATAATCACTCCCAAGAAAGCTGTCCTTGATCCCCAGGGCCAGGCGGTGCTTAATGCATTGGAGCACATGGGGTACGATGGGGTAAAGGATGTGCATGTAGGTCGTTTTCTCGAGCTGGAACTCTCGGGTGACAAAGCGTCCATGGAATCACGGATTGAAGATGCCTGCCACAGGTTTCTCTCCAATCCCGTGATCGAAGATTACCGAGTTGAATGGGAGGAATGAATTTTCTGACCTTCGGGCGACCCTGTGCGCCATCTTCTTTTAAACTGACTAAAATCAAACAACGTTTATGACTCAGGTCGATACCGAGACAGAATTATCAACTATTTCTGATCAGGGAAATACCTCCAAATTTTCTTTTGGAGTGCTGCAGTTTCCCGGCTCCAACAGTGATCAGGACTGCGTCAATGCCATTGAGGTCCTTGGGCATGAAGCCCATTATGTCTGGCACAAAGAAGAGAGTCTGGGGCACTTGGATGCGGTATTGGTGCCAGGAGGTTTCTCTTATGGGGATTACTTGCGAGCGGGTGCCATTGCCAGGTTTAGCCCGGTCATGCGCGCTTTGGCTGATTTTGCGGAAAACGGCGGATTGGTCCTGGGAGTGTGCAACGGGTTTCAAATTTTATGTGAAGCGGGATTGTTGCCCGGCGCTTTGATTCTCAACCGTTCACTGCAGTTTCGATCTGAATTCGTACATCTGAGTACGGTCAACTCGGATACTCCTTTCACGAAAGCCATTCCCGCTGACCAATTGATGCGAGTACCGATTGCTCATGGCGAAGGCTGTTACTTTGCTGATGGATCCACTCTCAATGAGATGGAATCCCATGGCCAGATTCTCTGGAAGTATGCAACGGCTCAAGGAGATATAGAAGATCATGCCAATCCAAACGGCTCCGTCCACGGAATCGCCGGAGTTTGTAACAAAGCTGGAAATGTGGCGGCCCTCATGCCTCACCCCGAGCGAGCCTGCCAAGAGGCCATCGGTAGTGCGGATGGACAGTGGATTTTTCGCAGCCTGATCGAGCACTTGAAGGATGCCAAATAATACAAATCTGTTTCAATTACATCGCTCAAAATTTTTCCCATCGATTACGTCACAGGATTCAATAACATGTCCGATCCAAAAATTACGCCCGAACTGATACGGCAACACAATCTCACGGACGAGGAATACCAGCTCATTCTCAAACAACTTGGCCGTGAGCCGAACATCACTGAACTGGGCATTTTTTCGGTGATGTGGAGTGAACACTGTTCTTACAAAAACACGCGCCCGCTGCTCAAGGGCTTTCCGACGCGCTCATCAAGTGTGCTTGTTCCTGCAGGAGAGGAAAACGCCGGGGTGATTGATATTGGTGATGGTTTGGCGGTGGCTTTTAAAATCGAATCGCACAACCATCCCAGCGCTGTGGAGCCGTTTCAAGGTGCAACTACAGGGGTAGGAGGGATCATTCGTGATATCTTTACCATGGGGGCCCGTCCTATTTGTGCCGTCAATTCCCTGCGCTTTGGTAAGTTGGATTCCCCTGAGGTACGACGTCTGTTTCGTGGTGTGGTGGCAGGGATTGGACACTATGGCAATTGTTTCGGCATTCCTACAGTGGCGGGTGAAGTTTACTTTGATGAATCCTATGAAGGAAACCCTTTGGTCAACGCCTTCAGTCTTGGTGTGCTGAGACACGAACAAATTGCACGAGGTGCAGCGCAGGGCATTGGAAATCCTGTGTTTTACGTCGGACCTGCGACCGGTCGTGACGGACTTGCAGGAGCTGCTTTTGCCTCTCAGGATCTGACCGAAGAGTCTGCCGAACAACAACGCGGTGCCGTACAGGTCGGGGATCCTTTCATGGAAAAACTTTGTATGGAGGCCTGTTTGGAGTTGTTGGCAACAGGTGCCGTGGCCGGGATTCAGGATATGGGGGCTGCTGGATTGACCTGTTCCACTTGCGAGACAGCGGCACGGGGAGGCACTGGGATTGAGATTGAACTGAATAAAGTCCCTCAGCGTGGTCCAGGCATGAGTCCGTATGAAATCATGTTGAGCGAGTCTCAGGAGCGCATGTTGATTATTGTGCACAAAGGACGGGAGGAAGACGTGAAGCGTATTTTTGACAAATGGGATTTGCCGTGGGCAGAGATTGGATTTGTCACTGATACAGGTCAGATGGTGGTGAAGCATCATGGGGAAGTGGTTGCGGATTTGCCAGCCGCCAAGTTAGCCGATGAGGCACCGATTTACCATCGTGAAGCTACCGAACCCGAATACTTAAAGGAAACTCGTGGTTTGGATCTGCACTCGATCCAAGATACGACCGATGTTGAAGGGGATCTGCATGCATTGATGGCCTGGCCCACGATCGCATCCAAGAACTGGGTTTATCGTCAGTATGATTACACGGTTCGAAACGGCACGATGGTTCATCCCGGATCCGATGCTGCGGTGATACGTGTGAAACCTGATTCTCTTCCCGTGTTGTCTGAAGACTCTCCAAATCGTGATGTCATCCCGCCCGAAAAATACCTTGCGATGTCGGTCGATGGGAATGGTGCTTATGTGTATCTGGACCCATACGAGGGAGGCAAGATTGCGGTTGCCGAGGCTGCTCGCAATTTGGCTTGCTCAGGTGCGGTGCCCTTGGGGACAACGGACAATTTGAATTTTGGAAACCCTCACAACCCAGAGCTTTTTTGGCAATTAAAGGAAGCGGTGCGCGGGCTAGCAGATGCCTGCACACATTTTGAGGCGCCGGTGACAGGAGGAAATGTCAGCCTCTACAATCAAAATCCAAAAGGAGCCATCGACCCTACTCCCACGGTCGCAATGGTTGGATTGATTGAGGATCCCTCTTATATTACGACACAATGGTTCAAGAACGAGGGAGACGTCATTCTTTTGATCGGTGCAAGCCTCGATTCAGACGACCCTTATCAAGGTTTGGGTGGTTCAGCATATTTAAAAGTGCGTCACGGTTTGAAGAAGGGCTTGCCTCCAAGGTGTGATTTGACAGTTGAAAAGAATATTCATAACGCGTTGCGTGGCTGGATCACACAGGGAGCCATACAAAGCGCACACGATTGCAGTGAGGGTGGCTTGGCTGTTGCCTTGGGAGAGTGTTGTATTTCAGGGGAGAGCGCTCGACACACACCGCATTTGATAGGGGCTGAAATTCAACTCAAACGTGCTGAGCAAGCTCGCCTGGATGCATTGCTTTTTGGCGAGACACAAGGTCGCATCATTATTTCTGTTCCTTCCGTTTTTGTTGGGAAAATTACAGGACAAGCCGAGGTAATGAACATACCGGTTGAAAAAATAGGCACTGTCGGGGGTAAGGCTCTATCCATCGGAGTGGACGAGCACCAATTTGACTGGGATCTAAGCAAGCTTCACGATGCATGGTTCAACTCCATCGATCAAATGATGGAATCTTGAAGGGGGAAAACAAAGCGGGTCTTGGTGTACACACGATTAATTTAACACCAAAACCCGCTGTCTTCGCACTCGCGTAGACGGTTTACTTCTATCGATTCTCAGGCTGTTTTCAAAGAGAAAAATTCAAAAATTTGATTTCCTTGCCATTTCATGCATACGGCTATCACTGGATGGCTCAATTGTTTTGATGTAACCTACTTTTAATCAGTTTGTAATGATGATGCTTCAACTCGGATTACATTCCCATACAATACTTCCTACGGTCGGAAAACATTCAAGGTCCCAGTCTGGTGTAACGATAAAGTAAATGTTCCAGTTCGGCTTTCAGGCTTATTAATGCGCCTCTAACCAATGTGCTCCAGATCCTATCTCTACCTCAATGGGCACTTCCAAAGGCAGCGCATGAATCATTGATTCCCGGACCAAGGGCTCGATTTCCTGCTGCTCTGATTCTTCGAGATCGAAGACTAATTCGTCGTGAACCTGAAGTACGAGCCTTGATTCAAAAGAGCGTTCTTCCATGGCACGCCAAATGGTGGACATTGCCAATTTAATCATGTCTGCTGCAGTTCCCTGGATAGGGGCATTGATCGCATTGCGTTCAGCCATGCTGCGAATAGTGCCGTTGGCGGATTGCACCTCGGGTAAATACCTTCGCCGCCCTGTCAATGTCTCGACATAACCTTTGGACCTGGCCGATTCCAGAGTTTCTTCCATGTAATCTTTGATGCTTGGGAAACTTTCGAAATAGTGTTCAATAATTTCGGCTGCTTCCTTGCGAGGAATGCCAAGCCGCTGTGACAATCCGAATGCCGAGATGCCATACATGACCCCGAAGTTCACTGTTTTGGCTTTGCGCCGCATTTCCTTGGTCACGTTTTCGAGGTCTACTTTGAATACATGTGCGGCTGTAGCCACATGAATATCGCCACCCGTTTCAAAAGCAGACTGCATGGCAGGGTCACCACTCATAGAGGCCATGATGCGAAGCTCGATCTGAGAATAGTCGGCAGAAAGTAAGCGAAATCCGTCCCTTCGTGGCACAAAGGCTCTGCGGATTTCTTGTCCCAATTCACGACGGATGGGAATGTTCTGCAGATTTGGATTCTGCGAATTCAGTCGGCCAGTAGCTGTTGCTGTCTGATGAAATGTGGTGTGAATGCGGTCTGTTTCTTCAAAGATACTTTGAGGTAGCGCCTCCGCGTAAGTACTGCGCAATTTGGTGACTGCTCGGAATTCCAGGATTTTTCGAACGATCTCATGTTCCGCAGACAATGTTTGGAGAACATTTTCATTGGTGGCATATTGGCCCGTTTTCGTTTTCTTGGGTTTTTCCACCAGTTTGAGTTTTTCAAACAGCACCTCGCCCAGTTGTTTGGGAGAAGCGATGTTAAATTCACAGTCGGCGATACCATGGATTTCTTTTTCAAGTTCGGTTTTTATCTCCAGTAACTGCGCAGAAAATTTGACCATGGAATCAGTATCCAGTCGGATACCTTCGTATTCCATGGATACCAGAACCGGAAGCAAAGGCATTTCAATGTCGTAAAACACTCTGCTCAGGTTCAGCAAATCAATCTTCGGGTGAAGGTTTTCGAACAGTTGCCAGGTAACGTCCGCATCCTCTGCCGCATATTCTGCCAATGCAGCAAGAGGAACATCTTTCATGGAGTGTTGATCTTTACCTTTGGGGCCAATCAATGATTCGATGGAAACGGGTGTATATCCGAGCAAGGCCTCTGCTGCAGCATCCATGCCATGTTTTTGGCCGGGTTTGACGAGACTATGCAAAATCATCGTATCAATGAACGGTCCACTGACGGTATAGCCGTTCCAGGCGAGAACGCTCAGGTCGTATTTCAGATTGTGTCCGACTTTTTTGATGTTTGGATTTGTGAGAATGGCTGATAATTTATCTTTCACCATCGAATCGGGCAGGCACCCCTCACCGTTTACAGGCAGATAACAGGCTTTCCCTGCTTCCCAGCAGAAGGAGAACCCAATCAATTCCACTGTTTTGGGGTCTAGTCCTGTTGTCTCAGTATCCAAACAAAAGCAATCTTGCTGTTTTAATTGTTGAATCAAATTATCCAAATCAGGTTCTGTTTGGATGCAGGTGTATTCGTGCTGAACATCTGAGATTGTTTTAAAATGGGCATCTGCTGATAAAACTTCATCTGCCTCCTCGGGCGATGCCTGATTGCCTGAAAAATCCAGTTCCACTTGATCCTGTTGCTTTTTCGGGGGTTTTTCGGGTTTGAATCCGTGTCCAGTTTTGAAGGATGGTCCGAAGAGGCGTTTTCCCAAGGTGTTAAATTCCCACTCGACAATGAGCGGCTTCAAAAGATCTTGGCTGGGCTCGGTCAGCATCATGG
>JBDQII010000174.1:0-9639 GCA_040264395.1 Verrucomicrobiota bacterium | reverse complement strand
GGCATCGAGACAAACTTGAAGATTGAAAATCAAATTCTGGGTCTGGATGCGTTCAAAGTGCAAGCCGGTGCTTTTCAGGTGCATGCATCAGGTGAGATCCCTCTGGACAATGTGCTCACCAACAGTGTGCTCAATCTGCCCGTAGAGTTTTATCTGGAGCGGTCCATTGCCAGAAAATCAAATCTGATGCCTTCCAGTGCGCCCAAAGACACGCCCTATGTCAAATTACCTGATTTTGTGAAATTGGAAGGCACGATTGGCGCGCCGAAAACCAAAACTGATAAACTTGTCTTATCTGGGTTGCTTGTTAAATCAGGCGCCGGTCTCGTGAAATCAGGTGCTGGTCTCGTGAAATCAGCTGCAGTTTTGCCTCTCAATGTAGGGGAGGGAGCAGTGAAGGTTCTCAAGGATGTGGGTGGCTTTCTAACTGGAGACTCCAAAACATCTAAAGAAGGCAAAGAGGGAGAGAATAACAAAAAAGAAAAATCAGGGGTTCTTGAGCAAGTCAATCCATTGAAGCTATTGGACAACTTCCGCAATCGCGGAGGCGATCAATGACTATGCACAACTTTCAATTAAAACAGGCGAATATGATGAATTACCTCTACTCTATTCTGGTTATTGGTTTTCTCGCCGGATGTGGTGGGGATTCAGCTGAGCCAAAGGAAGCAAAAGGGCAGGTCGCTGAGGAAGCAAATCCTTTGACCGCACCGGTAGACTATTTGGGTGCAGTCAATAAGGCCAATAAGTTTTCCAATAAATCCATCGAACTTGCCCAGGTTAACAAAGCCATGCAGGAATTTGTAATAACCGAAGGACGCAACCCCAAGGATCTCGCAGAGCTTGTCGAATCCGGATTTCTGGCCCGGGAACCCAAAGCCCCTTACGGTATGGAAGTCCAATACGACCCTCAAACAGGAAAAGTATCCATTCAGGCGAAGCAATAATGCATTTTCAGACAACCTTAAGCGCTGATACATACAGGTGCGTGGCGGTAGTTCACATCCGATACTTGTTGGTAAGTCCAACGAAACAGATTTGAAATATGAGCATCTCCCACACATAAGCGCCGCTTTGGTGGGCAGGCACTTGAGCTGTGGGTAATTGAATCATCAATTGCGAGCCAGTAAACGGATAGCAGTCAAAGGAAACTCCAAATGCTGGATCCCAGTCGCCACGCGCTGAAAGCTGGCACGGTTTTCGCCTTTAGTTACAACAACGTTGATGGGGTTGGATAGACAGCAAAAATCGATGACGTATCCTGAGCAAGAGCAGGATAATGGCTCATCCATGAATAGGATGATTCCCCTCAATATGTGGTAACACTCGAGAACCTCCATCAAGAGGACATTGTTTGTTACTCCTGCGAAAATCACGGGAATGTATTGGAATACGGGGTGTCTTCAGGTGCTTGAGGAGTGCGAACTCAAGAATGCAGGGGCACATTGTATGTTCATTGCTTTTTAAATTCTCTTGAAAAGGTATTTCATGATGAATAAGGAGCAATCTTGCCCCTGTTGAGCTCGCCGGCAGGCAGGTGTTTCAGGCTACGCGATGGTTGATGAACTCTCAGTTGTTCAGGTTTCAAGCAGGGGGGCTTGACTTGAAAGAAGATGATAACCAGGAGCAAGTCAGCCGATCATCGAGGCCCTGGCTTCAAGTGGTTCAGAAGATAACGGATCATGTGCATTCGCATATGAACCGTGGTGCCTTTCCCTTTTCGGATTCCATGGTCGCGGTTTGGATAGGTCATGTAATCGAATGGTTTGCCAAGTTCCACCAAACGATCGATCAGACCTTCGACGATTTCCAGATGTGTGTTGGTTTCGCCCGTGCCATGGACAATCAGAAGATCTCCCTCAAGCCCCTCCGCATAATTAATAGCAGCGGCCTTTCGGTAACCCTCGGGATTCGTTTCTCGGGTTTCCATGTAAATCTCCTGAAACCAGGCATTGTAAAGATGAGGTTGGGGCTTGGGCGCAACAGCAACGCCGACATGGTAAATGTCCGGCCGGCGAAACATGGCATTCAAGGTATTGGAGCCACCACCGCTCCAACCCCAGATACCCACGCGGGTTAAATCGACAAAAGGTCGAGTTCGAGACAGTTCGACCAATCCCTCAGCCTGTTCATCTGTGGAGAGGGGCCCAAGGCTCCCGAACACCGCGCGTCGCCATGCAGCACCTTTAGGTGCAGGCGTACCACGGTTGTCAATCGATACCACCAAATAACCAAGTTCGGCAACTGCCCGATGATAATCCGCTTGCACTTTTCCCCAAGCATCCAGAACGGTCTGCGCATGGGGTTCGCCATAGACATACACGAGGATCGGGTATTTTTTTGAAGGATCGAAATTCGGAGGCTTGATCATCCAGGCATCCATGACAACATCGTTGCCTATATCCAGCTGGAGAAATTCCGTCGGGCTACTCCGCAAATATTCCATTTTATTTTTCAATAATGGATTTTCCTCCACAACACGAACCGTCCGATGCTGGGGCAATTCTACCAGTTCAGTCATGGGTGGAACGTCGAACCTGGAATAAGTGTGGAAGGCCCATCTTGCATCCGGTGAGGATTCGTATTCATGTGTTCCCGGTTGTCCGGCAGGGGTGACTCTTTCGGGAGCCGTTTTGCCGTTCAATGCCACCCTGTAAAGATATTTCTGTGTGCCGTTGTCGGGAGATGCATTGAAGTAAAACCAACCTCGGATCTCGTCGGTTTTCACTTTTTCAATGATGTCGAATTTTCCTGGTGTCAAAAGTCTCTGCTTTTGTCCGTCCCTTGAACACACATAGGCATGCCGCCAACCATCTCGTTCACTCAAGACGATGAAGGCGCGACCATCTTCGATCCATTCCAATCCTGTATTTTTGGCGATGCTTGCAATCACCCAGGCAGGTTCAGTTTCGTGGAATATCCGTTCGAATTTGTCCGCACGCACATCATACAGCAGGCATTCTCTTTAATTACGGAAACGGCTGAATTTCTCGATCAACAGCTCATTTGAATTTTTCGTCCAACTTACCTGACCAAGGTACATTCCTTCCTCCGGGGTCGGAATTGCAAGCCATTGTGTTTCTCCGGTGCCGTTTTCCAGCACATTGATCACTCCTACTCTTAAAGTGGGAATGACTTCGCCCACCCGAGCAAAACGTACTTCTTTAACTGTCGGGTAAGATGGGTCATCGGGAATGAGCATTGTTCTTCTTCTTACTTCTGAATGGTCGACTTGTATGTAAGCGATTTTTTTTCCATTCGGGCTCCAGACTGGATTCCTGATAAAAACGTCTCTGTCTGGATACTTTTCAGTGAGTGTATACTCGAGACCCTTTTCCAAATGCCGAACTTTCAAGCTATCACGTACAGAAATCAACCGCATTTGTCCATCAGGAGAGAGATTGGCTTTATTTTGAATAGATCTCCCTTGCCCGGATTCGAGAATCGTGCGCCTGCCTGTTTCTGCATGATAACTGACTCGGACCCCCTTATTGGTTTCCGGTGATGTTTCATTCACCACATAATTTGAACCGTCAGGGAGCCAATCCGCTTGAAATCGATTGGCCCTGAAGGCTCCTTCCTCATAGATGGCACGGATGCGTGTTCGAGCCTCTCGAAGGGTTTGCTCAATTGAATCTTCACCGAGCGTGTAAGGTGCCACCATCGTGCTAAGACAAAAGGCCAGTAATGACAATATTACTGGAATCGCCTGCGATTCTACAGTCGGCCTTTTTTTGGGATCCGGTTTAGACATTGTTCAATCAGTTTTGGTTTCGTTGGAATCATTGTTTGAAGCGTGGCGATTCACCTTTCCCGCACATGCTTCAAAGAACTTTATCAACAACGAACATCCCATTGAGTTGGAGCGACAGGAGTTTTTCGTTACGCCCTGGCCCATTCAGATCTGAACACCAAAGGATTCCCCTTTTTTAACCGATAAAGCGAATCCAGCCATGATCGCTGGGATTTTCTCGAGATCTTTTAAATTCACCATCTCAACAGGAGAGTGCATGTAGCGGTTGGGGAGACTGATGAGGGCGCTGGGGATCCCTCCTCGTGTCCAGAAAATCACGTCAGTGTCTGTGCCACTAGTACTGGAAACGGCTTCATGTTGAACATTGATTTTTAGTTTTTTAGCGACCTGTTCCAATCGTTCGACGACGACAGGGTGATTGGGGCCTCCATGAGTCAGGCTTGGTCCTTTGCCCATTTGGACGTCGCCATGCATGGTTTTGTTGACAGTAGGGTAGTCGGTAGCATGGGTTACATCCGTGACAATTGCGACATCGGGTTTAAGCGAATATGCGATTTGTCGGGCCCCAAGACACCCTCCTTCCTCCATGACATTAGACACCACACAAATCTCAGCCTTCAGCTTTTTACGATCCTTGTGAATCAGTTTCAGGGCCTCCGCAACGGCAAAAGTCCCCACCCGGTTGTCGAACGCGCGTGCGACGGCCAGATCGTTTCTAAGAAGTTCAAAGTTGTTTTTGACGGTGATCGGGTTTCCGATCTTTACCAACTTCATTGCCTCCGCTTTGGATGCAACTCCGATGTCCACAAAGAGATCGTGAATCTGGGGTTTTTTGTCCGATTGATCCATTTTGGACAAGTGCGGGGCGACATTGCCGATCACACCGGTCACTGGGCCATTGGCAGAGTGAATCACCACTCTTTGAGCTTTGGATACGGTTGCGTCTACCCCTCCCAATCGACGCACGTAGATAAAACCATTGTCGTCTATGTAGTTGACAGATAACGCAATCTCATCTGCGTGGGCTGCGAGCATGACGCGAGGTCCGCCTCCCTTGTTAATGACCGCAACCGTATTGCCGTAAGCATCATTCCAGGTTTCGTCTGCAAAAGGGGTGACATAATCAAGCCAAACACGTTGGCCACGCACTTCATGTCCAAAAGGGCTGGGTGTGTTGACGAGTGTTTCCAGGAATTTTAAAGCTTCTTTTTTCATGTGATTTTCGTGACGAATCTTGGATGGGGTTGCGACTTTGATCAAGTTGAATCAGCCGGTCAGGGAGAGCTGCTCCTACCGAATCTTCCTCATAAGTTTTAAACGATGATGACCTTAATTTCGCTCAGTTAATAAACCGCAAGAAACTGGCATGTCAAAAACAAGTTGGCATGCCAGTTCATGACTGATCATCGATCGGATCGTCCCGGATCTAAGCTGAGCATTGGCCAAGGGCATCGGGTTAATACACATTTAATTTGAGCCTGATATCCACCAATAACCGGAATGCTGCAGGGTGTATCGGGGGTGGCCCTTGAGGCTACTTGCCGAGACAGAATTGACTGAAAATTGAATCGAGAAGGTCTTCCGTCGTGGTTTCCCCTACGATTTCGCCCACAGCGCTGACTGCAATGCGGAGATCCATTGCGACCAGCTCCAGTTCCAGATGACTCTGGAGCCCTTCAATGACCGTCTGTAATGATGATTTGGATCGTAGAAGAGCTCCCTGGTGACGACTGTTGATCATGACTTCCAGCATCTCGGCTTTGATCTTTCCTGACCATACCTGTTTGATGATGGCATCCTTGAGTGACGCCACTCCGTCTGCGGTGGCGCAGGAAACCGGAATCCATGGATGCTTTTTTTCCGAATGGTAGGACTCGTGGGCTTGCAGGTCGGATTTATTCAAAATATGCAGACATGCTTTGGATGATCCATTATCCAGGAAAGCCAGATCTTCAGGGTGGAGTGGGGTGGTTCCATCGACGACGTGTAGGACGAGTTCAGCTTGCGCAATGCTCTTGCGACTGCGCCGAATTCCTTCCTGCTCCACAAGGTCGTCCGCATCACGCAACCCCGCGGTATCGACAAATATAATGGGCACTCCACGAATGTTGGCACTTTCCTCAATCGTGTCTCTTGTCGTACCTTCCAGATGGGATACGATCGCTCTATCCTGGCCAAGCAAATGATTCAACAGGCTTGATTTTCCTGCATTGGGTCGGCCCACGATGGCGGCTCTGATGCCTCGTCGCAGTATCCGGCCCTCGTCTGCTGTTGAGAGTAAGGTATCCATGAAGTGGTGCGTTTCCTGGATCCTTTGAATCATCCGATCTGTTGTATCGGGTGAGATATCTTCGTCGGGGAAATCAATGTGAGCTTCCAGATGCGCCAAAATTGACATCAACTGAGTGCGGAGTTCTCTTATCCTGGAGCTTAACTTCCCCGCCAGTTGTTCATTTGCTGCGTTAAGCGCTAGTTCCGTGCGGGAATGAATCACATCTGCCACCGCCTCGGCTTGAGTCAGGTCAATGCGGCCATTCAGAAAAGCCCGCATCGTGAATTCACCAGGTTCGGCAAGGCGGGCTCCCTGGTGGAGCAATGCGTCGAGGACGAGTTTGGCAGGCAATGTTCCCCCATGAGTAGAGATTTCGACCACGTCTTCTCGAGTGAAGGTTCGCGGAGCCCGAAACACGCTCACCATCACCTCATCTATCACTCGATCGCCGTGGACGACATGGCCATATTGGATCGTGTGGGAAGCCGCACTACTTGGCTTGCATGATGATTTGCCAATGGGATTAAAACACTTGTCTACAGTATTAAAGGCTTTTTGACCTGAAATACGTAGTACCGCCAGGCCGGCTTCACCTGCTGGGGTTGCGATGGCGGCAATGGTGTCTTCCAGTGACTGCAGTTTCCTGTCCATTTCGAAGTATGAGCGATCTTTTGGTCAATTCCGGTGGCCGTGACAATTACCCTTTGCATTTTCAGACTCACGGCCCAGCAAGAACAAGCGAGCCTTCTGATAGCTTTTTTTGTGTAGATAGTGAAGCAATGAGGGATCGGTATCTCTGGGTAAACTGGCCGTTAACTGATCAATCTTCTCAAAGATGGAGGCCAGATCTGGCTTCTCCTGCTTTGTGGCCAGCTGATTCACTGCCTCCTCCAGGCCAGTGAGGTTTTGCAAAATGTCTGATTCAATCTTTGTCATGAGGCCAAGGTATCATTGTTGCATGGCTTCATGGCAACCTTGAATTTCTCTTTTAACGTCGACCTCCCTCAGGGAACGTGTTTCTTCCCGAGGATTCAGAAAAGTGACTTTTCAATTTACTGAAAAAGATTAAGCTCTTTGTCAGTATCTTTTACCTATGTGTGGACGCTACACCTATACAGGCAATCCCAACCATGTGACGACTCGGCTGGGTATTGAATCCATTCCATCCAAACCTCGTTACAACATGGCTCCAGGGCAACAGGCGGTGATCATCCGCGCCTTGGAAGGAGAACGTCCGGGATTGGACAAGCTTCAGTGGGGATTGATTCCGTTTTGGGCCAAGGATCCTTCCATGGGTTTCAAAACGATCAATGCTCGATCTGAAAAAGTAGAAAGTACGGCCAGTTTTCGAGCTCCTTTCAGATACAGACGTTGTCTGGTTTTAATGAACAGTTTTTTTGAATGGGAGAAATCCGGACGTAAAAAAACAACCCTGGCGGTTCTTAATGAAGGATGAATCCACATTTGCCGTGGCCGGATTATGGGATCATTGGAATCGACCTGACGGAGCGGTGCTTGAAACGTTTACGATTCTTACCACGCTTGCAAATTCACTTGTAGGTGATATTCACGATCGCATGCCAGTCATATGCCCCCCTGAAACCTGGGAAACCTGGCTTGATCAAAAAGTTCAAATGCCAGCTTCCGTTCACCCCTTTCTTGGGCCTTATCCTGCGGAGGCAATGAAAGTTCATCCAGTCTCCGACCGAGTCAATAGCGCAGCCAACGATGACCCTGCTTGCATTCAGCCCATTGCGCCTCCCCCCCGGCAACAAGATTTATTCAGCCTCTAGCAGGCCTCAAAGCGGGCTTGTGTCTCTCTCGTTGATGCGACTAAACTCATGAAAATGCATCAATGATCATGACAAAATCAACATCTCAATCACGCTCCGTTTACCTCATTGCCAATGGCGATCTGAGATTGTCTGCCAACCAGAAATGTTGGAAGGCTCAAAAGCAAATGGAAAAGACCTTGATACGTGCTCTGCGTCGTGAAGGTTGGGACGTCTTGCGTGGGCACTTTTACGATCCGACCAAGAAACACGGATTTATCGACTCTCAAAAAATGGGTATGGAGGTGTTTCGTCAGATGGATCCCAAGGTGCCATTGATTGTCGCAGAATCAGTTTGGCAATACAGTCAGCATATCCTGCCCGGGCTTTACACGCACCAAGGGCCGATCCTTACCGTTGCCAACTGGAGCGGGACATGGCCAGGTCTGGTTGGAATGCTCAACTTGAATGGTTCTTTGACTAAAATGAGAGTCAACTTCAGCACTTTATGGAGCGAAGCCTTCACAGATTCATTTTTCCTGGGCGGGCTGCGTCAATGGCTGAATGAGGGCACCATCGATCATGATCAAAGCCATGTCCGTCCGCTGAATTTTCTGAAATTGCCTGCCAAGGATGTCAGTATGGGGCGAGAGGTCGCGCTGACTTTGAAAACCCGTAAGGCGATCATGGGGGTGTTCGATGAAGGTTGCATGGGGATGCATAATGCCATCATCCCTGATGAATTATTGAACCCTCTCGGTGTGTTCAAGGAGCGCTTGAGTCAATCTGCTCTCTATGCTGCAACCATGGAAGTGTCAGATGAAACGGCGCAGTCGGTCTACGCATGGCTCAAGAAAAAGGGCATGAAGTTTCAACTGGGAACGAATGAGAAAACCGACCTCACCGAATCTCAGGTTCTGCTTCAATGCAAGATGTATGTTGCTGCACTTGGCATTTCCCATGATTTCGGATGTGACACGATTGGTATTCAGTATCAGCAAGGATTGAAAGACCTCCTGCCTGCCAGTGATCTGGTGGAAGGTCTCCTCAATAACTCTGACCGTCCTCCGGTGATAGATCCGGAAACAGGCTGTGAATTGTATCCAAACACCGCACTCCCGCATTTCAATGAGGTGGATGAATGTGCTGGTCTGGATGCGCTTGTGACCCAGCGGCTCTGGTCCCATTTAGGTTGGTCCCCCGAAACCACACTTCACGATCTGCGTTGGGGTGCACCGTATAAAGGGAAGGGGATTAATGATTATGTCTGGGTCTTTTTGATCAGTGGCGCAGCACCTCCAGCTCATTTCACTGGTGGATACAAAGGAACCACCAGTGAGCGTCAACCTGCTATGTACTTCAAGTTGGGCGGAGGAACGGTCAAGGGAATTTCTAAACCCGGATGGATTGTATGGAGTCGCGTTTTTGTCATGGATGGTAAACTTCAATGCGACATGGGCATTGCGGAAATCGTTAAATTGCCGCAAGCCGAAACAGAAAGACGCTGGCAGGAAACAACACCTCAATGGCCAATCATGCATGCAGTGCTTAAAGGAATCTCTCGAGATCAAATGATGGCGCGTCATCAGTCAAATCACATTCAGGTGGTCTATGCTCCCAGTCGAAAACAAGCTCATCGAGGATGCAGGATCAAAGCAGCTGCGGTGCAGGCGCTTGGGATTGAGACTCACTTGTGCGGGGAGGTCGATCTTGGTTGATTTACCGTTTGGTATGATTGACGGAAACCTCAAATTTGCGTCGACTCCTCGCTCTTACCATGGATAAAGAACAAAAGACAAAAAAGGATCCATCTGGATTTGCTCCGACCCGATGGTTACGTC
>JBDQII010000173.1:0-9651 GCA_040264395.1 Verrucomicrobiota bacterium | reverse complement strand
TTTTTTACCCTCCTTCTCATTAAACCTTTCAGCCGACACAACTCCTCCCCCACGGGAGCCTCTCTCGCAGGCGGGTCATGACTATGAAGTTCAGAATATCCATGTGGAACGAGTTCATTTCGCCACCAATCCTCCTTCTCATCCTCTGACTTTTAAAGTGGATCATCAGCAGAAGCTATGGGTTGTTGATCAATTGAAACCTGCGATCAATCGAGTCCAGAACACGATGACATCGGGTCAAGCTTTACCCCAAAAACGTTATCAAATCGTTGTCTACGAGGATCTGGATGGAAAGGAAGGTTATGAAACCTCACGTATTTTCACTGAATGGACAGAAAAGCATTCAAGCCTTTTGAAACCTGTCATTTTTGTCGATGAAAATTTGGTTTATCTTGGAACGGCATCAGGTCTCAGTTTAATTCATGATGTTGATCAAGATGGCAAGGCCGACCTCAAGCGTGATTTGATATCAGAAACGGGATATGTAAACGAACATTCACCCCTGAATGTGACCGCCATCACAAAAGGACCTTTCGGCTGGATCTTTTTTACAAGTCTCGATCATGCTCCGGGTCATTTAGAATTATCGCCATCAGACTCAGGCTACCCGACTTCAGCCATTCTTAAATGTCGCCCTGACGGATCAAGCATTCAAAAAATAGCAACCGGCTTGAATCATCCGACAGATTTGATCTTCGATGCGTATGGAAATTTATTCACAAGCGATGAAGGCAAAGAGATCAACGGAAAACCCAGATGTATCCATGTCACCCAAGGAGCAGATTACGGTTATCGCAATCCGGTGCATCAAGAACCCAATGTATCACCTCTCCTGACCTACCGTTCAGAGGCACTCCCTCAAGGCATGGATATGCAATGGCCATTCCAACACATTGAGAACCTGCCCCCAAGCGGATCAAAGCAAAGCTCGACCCAACGCTTCATTGCATGTGGATCAGGGAGATCATCAAAGGAAATCTATGCGTTTACACTGACCCTGAAGAGCGGATCCTTCCAGCTGACAAACCTCAATCAATGGAATCTGAATCTGAAGCCCAACGCAATGACCTTGAGTCCTGATGGCAAGCTATACATGACACAGCTGATCAATGCTCAGAACTCAAACCAAAAGCCTGGGATTTATAAAATCATCCTTCCCTCGTTAAGACATCTCCCGTCAGCTATTCATACTGCGTCTATACTGCGCGCTGATTTGAGCAAGAAAACAACCGCGCGCTTGATTCACTTATTACAGCACCCTGATCAAAGAGTCCGCACCAAGGCTCAAACGGCTCTTGTAAGGCGCGGCTCCACCACCTTGAGAGCCCTGACTCAGGCGGCAAAAGATCCATACAATGCAATGTCAAGACTTCACGCCATTTGGGCAGTTGGTCAGCTATCGGAATATGACAGGGAAATTGCCGGAAGAAATGAAATTCAAGCCTGGTTGATTGATTTGATGAAAGATCCCTCCTCCGAGATCCGTGCGCAGGCCGCCGTCTTGGCCGGGCGCATGGGTGACGCCCCCATACACCCAGTGCTCGTCGAACGCATGAAAGACCCATCCGAGCGAGTGCGGCAAATGGCCGTGACCGCAGCAGGCAAACTGAAACTGAATGGAGTATTGGAGAGGATCATCGAATTTATTGTGGCCACGGACAATCACCGTCCATTACTTCAGCAGGCTGCCTTTGTGGCCATGGCAGACGCATGTTCGGAGGATGCACTCTCAACATTGGCAGTCCATCATGACCCCAAAGTCCGACGGTTGGGCAACTTGGCTTTGCGCAGACAAAATTCCAATCAAACAGCAAGATTTATTAACGACGATTCGTTCGATATCATGATTGAAGCAGCGCAGTCCATTCACAATACACCCATTCAAAATGCTTTACCCCAGTTGGCCCGACTTCATGAAAACCGAAAGGTGTGGATCAAGAAATTTCAGAGTGAAACCGAGGATACTGAATCATTATCTGCCCATGCGATCGAGATGCTTTACTATGTTTATCACGCCAATTTTATTCTAGGAAAAGCAGAACATTTGAAAACCATTGTGTCTGCGGCAGGCGATCAGGACATACCTGCATCCATCCGTAAGATATGTCTGCAATGGGTCAGGTCCTGGATGAGTAACAAGACATCAGAAGACAGTGCGGATGAGACGCACGATCGAAGCGCAAGCAAAACAGTTCTGAAACAAGCTGCAAAAGAATGGTTAACAAGCTCGGATACAGGGCAGCAGGAGATCATGCTTGAATACCTTGAGGCATTTGGATGGAACGAGTTCAAACCCGCTGTTGCATCTCTTTTCAGAACATTCAATGCGAAGCCTGTGACGCGGGCATCAGCTCTGAAGCTGCTGTTCCATTGGGAACCGGAGCATATCGCCCCCTACCTGAATGAAGCATTGATTTCAAACAGTGCCTTTTTGAGAAAGGAAGCCGTCTTGGTCCAGTCAAAGATGGATCCAACAGATGCCGTAGCTCATTGGACAGAGCGACTGGAATTCGGCGAGATGAAGGAAAGACAGGAAGCATTGAAGGAATTGGGAAGTTTACTCGACCGACGTGTTGATGCTGTCCTCCTTCACTGGCTGGAGCGGGCATTACAGGATAAGTTGCCGTCAGGTTTGAGTCAGCACCTCCAGCAAGCCGCCGCGCAGAGGACAGCGCCTGCTGTCAAAAGATCATTGAAACAATGGCAAACAGCCAATCAAATCTCACCTGAAAAGCAATGAACATCCGAACAAAAAAGAAAGCTGCAGAAATCGCATGGTTCAGCGCATTATGCTCCGATGATTACCATTTCCTTGGTGTTCCCGAGGGACATTTGAGGAGCAGCTTTGAACATTGCAAATCGATCGTTCAAAAAGCTGATCTCAAGGGTTTCCAAAACATACTGCTGCCTTCTTCATACCAGGTGGGTCAGGACACGCTTACATTTGCCGCTGCGATGGCTGAACAAACCCGACAGATTCAACTGCTCGCGGCCATTCGGTGCGGTGAAGTTCACCCCCCGATGCTCGCCAGGGCTATCAGCACACTGGATCACATGTTACAAGGTCGCCTGACACTCAATATTATCTCTTCAGATCTGCCTGGAACCAGTCTGGACTCAACCAGTCGCTATCGCAGGTCATCAGAGGTTATCCAGATACTGAAACAGGCATGGACTCAGGACCACATTGATTTCAGGGGCGATTTTTACCAAATTGAATTGCCCAGTGATCCAGTCAAACCCTACCAACAACAAGGAGGCCCCCTGCTCTATTTTGGAGGGTATTCGGAAGCAGCGCGCGAGCTGTGCGCGCAATTCTGTGATGTTTATTTACTGTGGCCGGACAAAGAGCAAGGGTTGATTCAATCCATGCAGCACGTTGCCGATCGCGCAGAAAAACATGGACGAACGATCGATTTCGGACTCCGCATTCACGTCATCGTAAGAGAAGCTGAAGAAGAGGCCCGATCAGCAGCACAACATCTTGTTTCCCGACTCGATCCCGACAAGGGTAATGCCATCAAGCATCGTGCACAGGATTCAAAATCAGCGGGTGTGGTTGTTCAGGATGAACTCCGCGGTCACGCGGATGAGGAAGGCTACATCGAACCGTCCTTGTGGACGGGCGTTGGGCGGGCCCGATCAGGCTGCGCCTCAGCCATTGTGGGAAACCCTGATCAGGTAAGAGATAAGTTGGAGCGTTATATCGACATGGGCTTCAGATCGTTTGTTCTTTCCGGATACCCCCACTTGGATGAATGTGACCTTTTTGCAAGATACGTTTTACCAGATTTGAACACCTGTCGGCTTCCAGAGGTTCAACAAAGGGTTCCAACAGAGACTCCGGCAACTCCACTGACTCACAGTCCCAGAGCGTAACTTCGATCAGGGTTTTTCTTCAATGAAATGAACTTGATTCAGCGACAGATTATCAATCTTCTGATGGTTTCCACCAGGCCAGATGATTTCGAGAGACTCCAGACTTTCTGCTTGCCCTAGACCCAAAGTCACAGTCAGTTCAGATTGAGACAAATAACTACGCGTCGGCATGACCTGACGCCAGATTTTTTGACCACTCACACGCGCATGCACCCAGGCACCGATGGCGGAACGATTGCTTGATTTCCCCATCAGGCGGAGACGAACCCATTTATGATCCAGCGTATTTTCATTTCGCAGGAGAATTGGTGCTGCATTGACCTGCGACATGATCACATCAAGATCTCCGTCGCCATCAATGTCAGCAAAGGCAGAGCCTCGGCCTACAATGGGTTTGAATAGATCCGACCCAGATTGCTCACTGGTTACCTTCAGGAAACGACACCCCTGATCAGGCCCTGAATTCCAGAAAAGATGAGCCGATTGCTGATATTCCTGGCTCTCCTGAATCTGATGAATTTCTTCCTCCAGATGCCCATTGGTCGTCAACATGTCCTGCCAACCATCGAGGTCATAGTCAAAGAAGAACAATCCAAATTTGAGGGCCAATCGACTGGCAGGCCCGATGCCCGCTGGAACAGCCTCATCCGTGAATATCAAATTAGAAGATCGCCCTACATAGAGAGCTGTCATTTCGTTGGCAAAATTAGCAATACCAATCCCCACGGCGTTGTCCTCACGAAAGCGGGCAGAGTCAATCCCCATGGCGCCTCGAGCCTTCCCATAACTGTCAAAGGCAATCCCTGTCATGGAGCCGATTTCTTTGAAACTACCATCCTTCTGATTTTCAAACACGAAATTCTGAACCGTATCATTTGCGACAACAAGGTCCATCCAGCCATCTGCATTGATATCAACAGGGGCAACGCCAAGAGACTTGGCAACCGGACCATCAGTAGCCGGATTCCTCACCTGAACTCCACTTGAATCTGAAATGTCCGTGAAATTGCCATTTCCGTCATTTTCATACAGAACAGGGAAGGTTCCCTGAAAATTCATTGGCTGCCCATAGGCACGACCGATACCAGTCAGAGTAGCACCTTGCTCGAAATCTATGTCTGGAGACCATTGGACGTAATTTCCCACGAACAAATCCAGATCCCCATCATTTTCGAGATCAAACCAGGCGGCACAAGTGCTCCATGATGAGGTTTTACCTCCCACACCCGATGCTTCTGTCACATCTTTGAATGTGCCGTCACCGTTATTCTTGAGCAATCGATTCTGATAAACGGAAGTGATGAAAAGATCGGGCCACCCGTTGTTGTCGAAGTCACCGACGGCGACGCCCATGCCATAATCAGAATAGGTGATACCTGCTGCCTGTGTTACATCTTTGAAATGCCCCTGCCCGTCATTTTCAAACAAGGCATGTGTGGTCGATTCCATCCCGTTAACCGGATGTTCGGGCCATGGCGTTCCGTTGACGAAAAAAAGGTCCGGAGCACCATCCTGATTGTAATCAAAAAAAGCAACCCCACCCCCCATCGTTTCAGGCAGGAGTTTGTCACCATAGGCACCGTTGAGATGTTTGAATTCAATGCCGGACTCACGGGTGATGTCCTGAAAAAATACCTGTGGAATGGAAATGGATGACTGCACGGATATATCCGGCACTGATATTTCAGTGATCTGTTCTTCCGCTTTTACCGGGGCACGGTTTTTCCACCACCACAGGCCACCTCCAAGCGCAATGAAAACCGCGAGGAGAATCAATGAGCCCTTGAATGCCTTTCCGATAACGGCATCATTTTCGACATCGTGATCTAGTTCCTGTTGTTGCCGATCTTCGCTCATCGGATGAGCCTAACAGTTGTGAATCCGGAAAGCGATCTACTAAACTCAATCTTCAGCGAAATTGACATAGCCAATGAACATTTCCTCCCAGGACTGTTCACCAAAAGTTACGGAGTCATTGGGGTCTGGATTGAATCTGTTCTGCGCAGTGTTATCAAACCACCCCTCGCATATCAAACGTGTTCCTGCCGGAACTTGCTTGGGCGTATCGAATCTGTAAAGAGCTTGCCAATCAAAGAAATACGCAGGGACGCTGAGTACTATTTCAGAGTTACCATTCGGGTATTGAAGAGTAAATTTGGAGCTCGCTCCACGATAATGCATGTGGGGGCTGAATTCATAAATGGTGGATGCGCGGTCAAATGATTTGGTGGCACGCACATAGACATCGCGGCTTCTTGGTGGAATGCGAAATTTTGTTTCATAGGCAGAACTGGTGATGAGTTCTTTTTCAGGTGGCGAATCAGATAGATAAAATCCAAGTTTGGTTATGTCAGTCGACGCCTTACCGCTCACCGTGTAGTGCATTTGAAAGACCAGAAGGTCTGATTTATTGAGTTGCTTGGCGGTCCCCTCAGGAAAAGCAACTTGTTCCATCCCTGGCACGTAACCAGCAAAGAAGCCATTCAACCCACCACGGTCCTTCAACAATTCCAAGAAGGAACCTTTGAAGACAAGGCAGTGATGAACCACTGAGCGATCTCCTGGACTGACGGAAACAGCCCGCAGCCACACATCCTTGCCAAAGGGGTTGTCGGCAAAAAGATATCGGTAGTCCACTGAACCCTGAGCAGGCACTTGCTGCGGAGGAATGGAAACAATGGCATCAGGCTTCCCAAGCGGCCATTCCGAGTATTCCGGCATGGGTTCTTCTGCAAGGGGGTCGAGTCCCTCTCCCCTTGGAGAGCCGCGGTCAATCCAATCGACAAGCATGGATATTTCATCGTCTGTCATGGATTTTGAATTGGAGAATGCACTGTATTTGGGGTCGGCATGCCAGGGTGGCATTTCACCAGCAAGAACAGCCGATTTGATCAATCCTGAAAACTCGTCGATCACATCGAAACTGGTCATCGCCCATGGGGCTATGTTTCCTGGCGTGTGGCATGGAAAACAATGCGTTTTGAGCAACGGTGCAATGTGGCTGCTGTATGTCGCTTCCATCACTGGTGACGTACCGTTCGTTTCGCCGAATGGTGCAAGACTTGCAACGCTGGGCAACTGGTCGTTCAAGAGCTCGCTTACAGCATTCTTCAGGGGGTATGTCGTCTCCAGTCCAACGCCGGTATCGACCGAAAGCTCCACTGGACCTCGATATGCAATGGACCAATCGGCGGTGTTGATCAGGAGAGCCTCAGGCACTTCACCGGAGGAGAGTGTTCGGGTAACGGCTTGTGTGGTGTCCTGCAGAACAGGCAAGCTTTCAGGAAGGTTGCCCCATGCACTCTTCAATTGTTCTCGTTGCTCATGATTAGAAAGAAGTATTGCCCAGGTGAGGATCTGACCGGGTTCCGAGTTGGATTGAAGCTCGACAAGGGAGTCGCTCCAGGTATCAATCAACTCTTTTTGATTTCCAGCCAGAAAAACGACGATTCCCTTGGCTGGCCAATTGTAATAAAGCTCGTGTGCCTTGCCGTTGAAATCCAATAGACGAAAATTGCTAACCTCGGGACGGGGAGCTTCCAGCAGCTTGCGTAACCTGAAGAATTTGGCGCTCTTGTCTCCACAAATCGGATCGACAAAACGTTTGGGTTGGGCAGCATTACCGCGAAACTGCATCAATGGGGCCCACTTTTCGCCCTCCATCAGTTGAGCCTGAGTTTCCAGGATGTAATCATCACCCGAATCAGTGTTCAGTTCCAGCTCGATGGTATCGCCAAGCGGAGCAATACGAAGAGAGCCATTGCTCTGAGCGCTCGTCTCGTAGGAGTAGAGCAGCGAGGACACAAAAGCTGATGTGAGCAGTAGCTTGATTTGGTTGAGATGCTTCATTTTTGGTAATTTACGATCCACAGAATTAGAGTAATGTAGCCCGAAGCGCATGGTTCTCAAGTGGAAAGTGAGGAGATAGAGGGAATAATTGGGAGTGATGATGTGCCTGCAACTTCAAATAGCATAAACATTTCATTCGAGAATATTTGCATTATATTTAAAATATAAAAAAATCACTAATGGCAGTCATGGATTTTTGTACTTCTTGAGCCTTCAGCCGCAATATTGGAAAAACGCTCATGTCTGCCCGTTTTTTTGTTAGCTTTTAGACGAGTGGTAGTGTTTTCATCGGCGATTCATTCTTGGGCATCTTACAATGAGGAAAAGCAATGGAGGGAAAGAAGATGGTAGATTTTATGTTCACGATGCTCAAATGAGTGAAATCAAACGTGATCCGGGCCAGATGATTGAGTCGTGGAGGTTCGCCGACGTTCTCCGAAAAGCAGGAAAACACATTCACGACTGAGATGATATAAATTAAATCAAGCTTGCTCTAAATGCATCAGGCCATGGGTGCATGGTTTTAAACACCTGCATATTGTGTGGTAAAATTGTTTACTCACTGGAGTTTTACAGCTCAAGTGATCAGGTTCAACTGATCATGAAGAATACGGAAGAACATCTCGAAAAGGCATGGCAATCCTTGCTGGCATCGCTCTGAAAAACTTGTCATGGAGGATTGTGACAAGGGGAAAGAAAATCGCTTAATCCTCACCCGACCATGTTGAAAACCGACGATTCACATCGCGTGGACAACCCGTCATCCCAGCGAAACATGAAATGGATGTCATGAATGATCATCGTCGTTTTGATTTGTTTACTGGCTTGGGAAAAACTTCAAATCTATCCCCTTCTTGGTCACCAAAGTATCAAGTTTACAAGCGCGTCAAAGACGCTAGGATGGCAGGAAAATAACAGGCTACCCGATATGAAAAAACCAACCTCTCAGGAGGCCTTCACCTTGATCGAGCTGCTGGTGGTCATCGCCATCATCGCCATCCTTGCAGGCATGCTGCTACCCGCTCTGGGGAGGGCAAAAGACAAGGGTAAATCCATTGCCTGCAACAACAACCTGCGTCAACTCATACTGGCAGCTATCATGTATGATGAAGATAACGAGCGCCTGCCGATAGGCTGGAGTCCACCTCATAATCTATGGTATCGGCAATTGCAACCTTACCTGGGGAGGGGAACCAATGTTTCCGGCAGGGGTGCTTTTATCTGCCCTTCAAGCCTCCAGAAGGACGAACGAGGTGTCATGCGACCTGGGGGTTTCTGGGGGTTCCTCGCTTACGCACAAAACAGCCGTGTCAATCTGGGGCGCAGCGATATTGGAATGCGCAACGTTCAGGATCCCACGGGAACCCTTCTTTATGCAGACACCGATGGATGGGATTCATGCCTTTACGCTGACGAAGATGGCACCGCCAATGTGCTCTACCGACATAGTGGAGGTTCAGAATATAGCTCGGGCACAGGAAGATTGACTGCCCGCAGTAATCGCGAGGTTATCTTCGGAAAGGCGAATGCGTGTTTCATGGATGGACACGTTGAATCCATTGACAAGGCTCCCAGAGAAATATTCACCTTGGAACTCGAAACACCCCGAGCACAGGGAGTCAACCGCTAAGTGCATACGATCCTTCTTACTGTCTGCCTCTTGCTTGGGCTGTCTGCATGGTCTATCCGAGTAAAACGGCCCCGTCTGAGTCAACTGGGCATGGCATTGAGCCTCGTCGGATGTCTGAGCCTGACGATTTGGCAGGCCACTCAATCACTGGGATCGGGAAATGTACAGCGATCGCACCGAGGTCAGGCATCCATTGCTTATGTGCTGGCCCACGAATTCCTGGCACAAACCACTCATCGCAATGGTGAGATCGTTCTGCTGTTTCCACCTGAGTCTGAAGCACCAGTTGCCGC
>JBDQII010000172.1:0-9660 GCA_040264395.1 Verrucomicrobiota bacterium | reverse complement strand
TTAAGCAGGATTCGATATAGTGACCCCATGAACTGAAATCAAAGATGAAATACATCTTCTATTCAATGCTCATGTTGCAATGGGTAATGCTGCAACATGCGGCCCAACAACCCAATATCCTACTCATTGTTTCAGAGGACAATGGCCCAGAACTGGGGTGTTATGGCGATCCTTATGCACGTACTCCGAACCTGGATCGATTGGCGGATGAGGGGATTCGCTTCAATCGCGCCTATGTTCCACAAGCGGGGTGCAGTCAGAGCAGGGCAAGTTTTTTGACCGGACTGTACCCGCATCAGCATGGTCAGATAGGACTAGCGACTTGGGGTTTTCGGCTTTACCGAAAGGATTTACCCAACTTACCCCGCCTTTTGAAGGCAAACGGTTATCGGACGGGACTCATTGGCAAATTACACATCAACCCATCGTCAGCATTCGATTTCGATATGCATCGTATTTCCGGTGCCAATTTTCAAAGGAAGCAACTTTCAGATTATACCCGGTTCGCTGGTGATTTCATGAAGCAAAGTAATGTACCATTTTTTCTGAGCGTCAATTTTCCCGATCCCCACGACCCCTGGATACGCCAAGTGAATGGTTTACCGAAACACCCACAGACGGGTAAGGACGTGAAAGCGATGCCTTACTTGGGGATTGATCCTCCGGAATGGCGTGAAATGATTGCGGATTACTATAATTCCATTAGCCGCATGGACACCCTCGTGGGAAATCTACTTTCCGCACTAGAAGTGTCCGGTAAGGCGCGCGATACCATTGTGATCTATCTTGGTGATCATGGTGCGGATATGTTCAGGGCAAAGCGGACATCCTATGAAGGGGGCCTGCGTATTCCTCTGCTATTGCGGTGGCCGGATCATGTCAAACCCCAGGTACGCGAAGAATTGGTTTCCACGATCGATGTGATGCCGACCCTCCTGCGTGCCGCCGGTCTCCATGCTGGGGCCAATCTCCCCGGGCGGCCCTGGCAACCATTGTTCGATGGAGGCAAACCTGTGTGGCGTCAGCAACTGTTCAGCGAATATCATACGCATGGAGCTTTGAATTTTTTTCCGCAGCGTGCAGTTCGAGACAATCGTTTCAAGTTGATCGAAAATCTTCTGCATGGAGAACCCCATCCTGACTATGAGGCCACGCTCAGGAAGATGACCGGAGAAGTGAAAAACAGTTCCCCTGAAGTGGTGGTGGATTTTCAGGAGGTTATTTCGAACGCTTCCGATGAGGTTCGTACGGCGTATGGCCGCATGCAAAAGCCCCCTCGATATGAATTGTATGATCTGCAAAACGACCCGTTTGAGTGGCATAATCTTGCCAATTTACCTAAATTTCGAACAAAACTGCGCTCTCTAGAGAAGACCCTGATCTCCTGGAGAAAGCAAACACGGGACCCTCTTCTTAGTGAGGAAAACCTGCAGCGTCTGAAAGCGGAAGTCAGGTCCGTACGAAGTAAGAGGGAGGCCAGGAAAAGGCAGTGGAAGTATCCTGATTATTTTTTTAACCACAAGGACGATAGGGACCCTCAGGGTCTCGACAGCTTTTGAATATGAGTATTTTCCATGAACATGAATAAGGATACCCTTTTGAAATGCCGGTTACTTGCTTTTCTATTGTTGCTGCCTTTCGCGTCCATTGCATCCGATGTCCGGCACAATAATATCGTTTTGTTTTTGATTGATGATCTGGGGTGGATGGACCTGGGGTGTCAGGGCAGCTCCTACTACAAAACGCCGAATATCGATAGACTCGCGCGTGAGGGGGCCCGTTTCACTGACGCATATGCAGCCTGTGCCGTTTGTTCTCCCACGCGGGCGGCGATTCTGACCGGCAAATATCCAGCGCGCATCATGCTCACGGATTGGCTGCCATCGGGTCGATGGAATCCCCGTGCAAGGTTACGTGAGGGACGGCGCGTAAGGTCCTTGCCAGTGGAAGAATGGACTTTGGCCGAAGCTCTGCGTGAGGCGGGCTACAGGACCGCCAGTATTGGTAAGTGGCACCTTGGCAGTGCGCCTTTTTCACTCCCTGAACATCACGGTTTCGATCTCAATGTTGCGGGTAACGGGCACGGCGCACCGGGAAATTATTTTTTCCCCTATAATGGAAACTGGCTGATTCCAACGACCAGGAAGCGTGTTCGCTGGAACACCCTTCCCGACGGGGATCCGGGTGAATACCTGACCGATCGACTTACAGACGAAGCAGTAGCTTTCATCCGGCAAAGCAGGGATCAGTCTTTTTTTCTCTATTTTCCCCACTACGGAGTCCATACACCATTGCAGGCACCCGAAGAAATGGTGGCTCGATACGAGGGCATTCCAGATACCGAACGTCAGGGGGATCCTACTTATGCAGCCATGGTCGAAAGCATTGACCAGAGTGTGGGAAGGGTCCTGGAGGCAGTGAAGGAAATCGAAAAGGAAGATGAAACAGTGATCATTTTCACCTCGGACAATGGCGGTTTCTACAAGGCGACCGACAACGCACCGTTGCGTGCGAACAAGGGGTCCTACTATGAGGGAGGTATTCGTGTGCCGTTACTGGTCAAATGGCCTGATCTCACCAGAGCGGGTGATGTCATTCGTGAACCAGTGACAAGCAGTGACCTGTATCCGACCTGCCTTGCCGCAGCGGGACTTCCCATGTTGCCCCATCAACATCAGGATGGATTGAATCTTGTGCCATTGTTGAAGGGGGCAAATTCATGGGATCGTGATGCGCTTTTCTGGCATTTTCCGCACTACAACAATCATCCATCTAGTTTTCCCTCCAGTGTGATCCGGATGGGGAATTGGAAACTCATTGAAACGTTTGATCCGGCCGGTCTTGAACTTTACAATTTGGGTGATGATCTCGGAGAATCAATAAATCTCGCTGTGAAACGCCCCGAGCTTGCGAAGGCTCTGCACGATAGGCTTCGTCAATGGCGTCAAAGTGCAGGCGCGGAGATGATGACGCTCAATCCTGATTATGCTCCCGAGAAAAAAGCCCCGCACAAGGGAAAGAGGAAATTAGAATGAATTCCTTTGGCGTCCCCCACTTGATACGGGTGGGTATCTTAACCTGCTTGGCATGGAGTGCGGAGATTCAATCACATGGCGCGCAGGAAGCCTTTGAAGAGAGGGAAAATAAACCCAATGTCCTCATGATTGTCGTGGATGACATGAATGACTGGGTGGGCTGCCTTGGGGGACATCCCGATATTCAAACTCCAAACATTGATCGACTGGCAAGGAGAGGCATGCTTTTTACAAATGCACATGCGCCTTCACCCGTCTGTAACCCGTCCCGTGTGGCTGTGATGACAGGTTTGTCTCCTGCACGGACGGGTGTTTATGACAATAAATCCATCTGGTATCAATGGCTTCCGAAAGTGGTTTCTATTCCGAGTCATTTCAAGCAAAACGGATACCATGTCTTGGGTGGTGGCAAGGTCTATCATCACATGCCCGGGTTCAATCGTCGCTCTGATTGGCATGGTTTTTTCGATCAAAGGTTTGACGGGCATTATCAGGACCAATTGTCTCGAGGCCTGAATACACGGCACTTTCAATGGCCGGAGCATTATCCCCTCAACGGCCTGCCATCCGTCCAATCACTCATGCAGCCTCCGAAGAATCCGCGTGAGTTTGATTGGGGCCCCATCGACAAGCCTGAGAACGAAACCGGGGACGGGAAAATGGTTGATTGGGCGGTGAAACATCTGAGCGAACCGAGGAAAGAACCTTTTTTTCTTGCTGCAGGCATCTACCGACCTCACTTGCCTTTTTATGCACCTCGAAAATATTTTGAAATGTATCCCAGTGATGAGATTAAGCTGCCACCCATTAGAATGGATGATCTCGACGATCTACCGTCTGCCGGGAAAATGATGGCTCAAAACCGCGCAGCTGATTTTGATTTGGTTCAGCAATCAGGTCAGTATCGTTCCATCGTTCGGGCTTACCTTGCCAGCATCAGTTTTGCGGATGCCATGGTGGGACGTCTGCTGGATGCCCTGGATGCTGGCCCGGCCTCCCGCAACACGATCATTGTTTTTTGGTCAGATCATGGTTGGCATCTCGGTGAAAAGCAGCGTCTGCACAAAATGACACTCTGGGAACGTTCCACGCGCATTCCATTCATCATAACCGACCCCACGGTGACCAAGCACGGTGCAAGATGCGCCAAGCCGGTCAGTGCCATGGATATTTTTCCCACCCTGAATGCATTGTGCGGTCTTCCTGCAGTGGGAAATCTAGACGGATTTAGCCTTGCCCCCTTGTTGGTAAATCCATCATCCGATTGGGATATTCCCGCCAGGACCACTTACGGACGGGGTAATCATGCGCTGCGCTCCGAGCGGTGGCGCTATATTCGATATGCCAATGGCGACGAAGAACTCTACGATCATCACCGCGATCCGCATGAGTGGAAAAACCTTGCCCTCGACTCCGGTTTCGAGGACATCAAGGCAGCTCTCTCCAAATGGTTGCCTCAAGCGAATGCATTTCCACTTCGGAGAAACAAGCCCCATCGATAAAAGGTCTGAAATTACATCAAGCATGCACCTTTCAATCCATCCAGTGAATGTTCCATAGTCGTTGAAAGCGAACTCAGATGCTCCCTCAAATATGTGGCATGACCACTATGCCATTGATTTTCTGTCTGTTTTCAAATAATAGACCTGCATGCTTCCATCATGAATTGCACAGAGAAAAAGAGACAACGGATTTCACATTTCAATCGTTTTGGAGTTGCATGGATCCTAGGCTTTAGACGGCTGCTCAGTGCATTGATCTATTACTCCGCCCTTCAATCGGCCTTGGCTGCTGAGTTTTATGTTTCCCCCGCGGGCTCCGATCTGGCTCAGGGCAGCAAGGAGCATCCATTTGAAACTCTGGAATGTGCGCGCGATGCCGTTCGAGATTTCAAAGAGAACGGACAATGGGACGGTAAAAGCATTACAGTATGGCTGGAGGAGGGGAACTATCATCGGACACACGCCTTTGAATTAACGGAAGCCGACTCAGGAACCAAAGATGGGGCTGTCGTGTGGCGGGCTGTCGAGAAAGAAAAAGTCAGATTGACCGGTGGTCGCCTTCTCGTTGGGTTTCGTCCGGTCATCGATGAGTCCGTTCTTGAGCGCCTTTCCCCTGAGACACGCAGGCATGTACTTGAATGTGATCTTGAGCGACTGGGTATCGAAAATGATGGCCGAATGCAGTCGCGTGGTTTTGGACGAGAGACGACGCCTGCCCATTCCGAGTTATTTTTTGATGATTCTCCCATGACAGTGGCTCGATGGCCCAATGAAGGAGAATGGACCCGAATTGCAGGCTTTCCGGGTAAATCTGCCAAAGGGGATGGGCACGGAGGTGAACTTGGCTCATTGACGGAAGGGTTTTTCTACGACGGAGACCGGCCTCGTCGCTGGCATGACCCTAAAGATCTGTGGGTGCACGGTTACTGGGCATGGGATTGGGCCAACTCTTATGAACGCGTTGCACAGATTGATACGGAGCGACGTTACGTGACAACGGCTGAACCTCACGGCTTGTACGGCTTTCGTAAAGGTCAGAGATTTTACTTTCTGAATGTGCTCGAGGAACTGGATCAGGCCGGAGAATGGTTTCTGGATCGATCCAAAGGGCGACTGTATTTCTGGCCGCCCGGACCAATGGAAGATGGGAAAGCGCTACTATCGCTCATTGATCAGCCGCTACTGAGGTTCAACAAAGTTTCGCACGTTACGTTTCGGGATATAACCCTTGAGGCAACGCGCGCCAATGCTGTTGAGATCAGCGGGGGCGATACAAATCTTATCGTTGCTTGTCTGATTCGAAATGTTGGTAACTACGGCGTCAAGGTCGATGGTGGCCATGGGCATGGCGTGGTGGCCTGTGACATATTCGACACGGGAGATGGTGGCGTTGAATTGGTGGGAGGTGATCGCAAGACGCTGACCCCTGGTGGGCATTATGTGGATAATTGTCACTTCCGCAGACAGGGGCGATGGTCGAAGTGTTACGTGCCAGCAATCCATATGAAAGGTGTGGGACATCGGTTATCGCATAGCCTTATTCATGACCACCCTCACTGTGCGATCTTGTTTTCCGGTAACGATCATGCAATCGAGTTCAACGAAATTTCCCACATTGCCATGGAAACGGGCGATGTGGGGGCGATCTACAGCGGACGTGATTACACCTACCGAGGCAACCGTATTCGTCACAATTATATTCACCACACAAGCACTGACGGTAACGGCGGATCAATGGGCGTCTACATGGACGATTGTGTCAGTGGGACGGAAATATACGGAAACATCTTTTACAAGGTGCACTGGGCGGTCTTTCTAGGTGGAGGGCGTGATCATCTTGTTGAAAACAATCTTTTCGTAGATTGTGACCCGACACTGCGCATGGATGGAAGAGGGCTTGATCCATCCTCTCCCTGGCGCAATAATGTCGACGAGGGAATGCGGCAGAGCCTTCGCGACATGCCTTCAACTCTCTACCGGGAACGTTACCCCGCACTGAAGCAACTTGATGCCTATTATGGAGCCCCCGGTGAACCGGCTTTGGCAGGCGAGGATTTCAAGGGGATACCTCCTGAGAATAATGTGGTGACCCGTAATGTCTGTGTGGGAGGAAAGTGGCTGGATGTTTCATGGTTCGCGCAGGAGGATCAGATGAAAATCGAGGATAACTGGGTCGGTCGTGACCCTGGCTTTAAATCGGAAGGGAAAAAAACTGTCCGAGACTTCAGCCTTGAAAACGATTCCGCGGTTTTTCAAACGGGTTTTCGTGCCATCCCCGTCGAAAAAATGGGGCTGCGCGAGGACGAGTATCGTAAGGGACCGGTATTCCTGAATCATACTTTGGATTGAAACGGACTATTCTCATGCAGACATTACGACCATTTCCACAGACCAATATCATGAAACACAAGATTGCTTTTACTGTCAGCATTCTGGTGATGCTCCTCTTTCCATCGGGAACCTCGCTGAACGCACAACCTTTGGAGCCGAGCCAGAGGAAGGCGAAGGTGAAGATCGCCGCCGTTCAAATCAGCGGTTACGACAAGGGGGATCTTCCACGTGAGGGTTTTGATCCCGTTGCATCGCTTTTGTCCTACATCGAAAGGGCAGGAAAAGAGGATGCAGACCTGGTGGTTTTCCCTGAATATGTGCTGGGCCATATCTTAGTTCCGGGTCCAGAAACGGAGCGCCTCTCGGCCGCTGCAGCGGCCAATGGTGTTTATGTGATTGCAGGTTGCTGGGAAACCATGGATGAAGGCAACTATGCCAATACAGCCTTGATTTTTGACCGCAGCGGCCATCTCGCAGGTAAATACCGCAAGACACATGCAGCCGTCGACCACTTTGAGGGGCAGCCGGCCTGGTCTCGGCCGCCCTCCGGCAAGGATCGTGAATGGTTTCTTCGCAACGATCCGGAATGGACCATGCAGCGAGGAGAAGACCTTCCTGTATTCGACTTCGACTTTGGACGTGTTGGTATATTGACCTGCTATGACGGTTGGTTTCCCGAGAGTTTTCGCACCTTGTCCCTCAAGGGATCAGAATTGATTGTTTGGATCAATGGGCGTCGTGGCGAGGTCGAGGATTTTATTATTAAGTCTGCGATGTTTCAAAGTCATGTTGCTCTGGTGAGTGCCAATCAGGCGTATGGGGGAGGGACGATGATAGGTACGCCGCCTGCAGATATTCTATCCCGCTGTAATGCCGGAGAGGAAGCGTTCATCATATCCGATGTGGATCTGGATAGCCTACGCAAAAAAAGAAGGATGAGTCGCAATTTTCAGCAGCGTCGTCCGGACTTATACGGAATCATCACTGATGTGAAGCCATTTGAGATTGACTCAATTTCAAATCTTCCCTCAAAAGCGGCAAATAATACTCAGAGCCGTCCCGATAATAAATTACGTGTTGCCACCTGTCAGTTTCCTGTCAGTTCAGATATTTCCAGTAACGCACGATGGGTGCGTCAATATATGCAGCAGGCCAAGAAGCAAGGTGCTCATTTGTTGCACACATCGGAGGCGAGTCTTTCGGGATATGCAGGTGTTGACTTTGAGGGTTTTGAAGGCTTTCAATGGCAATTATTGCGTGATGAAACGGCTGTTTTATGTCGGCTTGCAAAGGAATTGGACCTTTGGCTGGTGCTCGGTTCGGCACACTTTCTGGATGAGGAGACTAAGCCAACCAACTGTCTGTATCTGATCGATCCTGAAGGCCGGATTTTGGATCGCTATGATAAGTCGATGTGCACGCTTGGAGATCAACGACACTATTCGGCCGGAAACCGCCTGGTGACGCATGAGATTCAAGGAGTCAAGGTGGGACTTGCCATCTGCTATGACGCCTGTTGGCCGCAGGTCTATGCCGCCTATCATGAAAAGGGAACCACGCTGATGCTGCACTCCTTCTATAATGCACGCGGGAGAGGTGAGAATTGCCTCGACGTTTTGGCTGAACGTCAGGTGCCCACACGCTGCGCCGACAATCGAATGTGGGCTGTGGCGAACAATTCATCGGCACCCTATTCCCACTGGGCAAGCTTTGTTGCGCGCCCCGATGCCACGATTGCCAGTCAAATGGAACGTAACAAGGCGGGTTTGCTCACGCACGATTTTCCCGATGGATTGTCCGAGCGTGGTTGGTATCATAATGAACAGCCCATGCGGGCCCGCGAGGACGAACGATTCACATTCGGAATCTCGACCACCCATCCTCGACAGCTCGATGGGACTTCCCAACCATGAATGAAATTGGCTTTTATTGGCGAGGGGGGAGCCAAATGCGGCTCAGAGGCTATCTAGGTGGAGATGGTAACGACGACTTGCTTGCTTCCATCCACTTACGATATTCATCCCAGACCTGTGCCTCTCCACGGAATGGCTTGATCACAACCCGGGCACGATAACCATATGATTGACCTGCTTTGGGGTTCATGATGACATACTGCCAATCCCATGCCGGACTATGGGTATCTGGCTCGCCATCCTCGTTCTGGAAGAAGTTCCACATTGCGAATCGGATCGATTTCGTCTGATCGAAAAGTACGAGATAAAGAAGTTTGTCATTCGTCGTTTTAAGCTCGTGATCGCCGTCGAGAAGCCCGTAGTAAAAAGGCAGGATGAATTTTTTGTCGGCATGGGGGATGAGATTGAGTGTCTGAGCCCCCTCTTCGAATCGTAGAGGGGCTGCATCGGCATGTCCCACAGTTCCCACCTCGATACCCTGCTTGCCACTGATGCCAAACTCAGTCCACCCCACTTGGTTTCCTTCTTTCCCCCAGAAACGAATTTTGCGGTCAAGGGCCCGGTTCATGTAGGAAGCCCACATCATTGCGACGTATCCTTGTGTGTATGCCGTGTCCACCAAAGGTCTGCATTTGAAATCAAGATCCACTTGACCTTCGGTAGAAAGATCATAAGTCATGCGGGCTTCCATATTCCATTTTGATCCTTCGGCTGGCCAATGGACCTCATACGATTGCTTGTCGATATGCCGAACCTGACAAGGGTCCTGGCGAGGTGTGAACATGGAGATCGCATGCTGTTCTTTTGCTCCATTGAAAATATGCTCGAAATTAAAACCAACCGCATCATCCCGAAATAGATTTGCCGCAGGATGCTATC
>JBDQII010000171.1:0-9664 GCA_040264395.1 Verrucomicrobiota bacterium | reverse complement strand
TGTTTCAGATCAGCAAAGACCCCAGCGCTGAGAGTGAATGGCTCTGGATCAAGCATTCAGCGGGTGCTTCTCCGAGTTACAAACTAGCGGTTTCACGACAATTGCCCACAGCCCCTGACGCCTTCCGCAACCTGAACGCCGAGCAAGCAATGGTATCCATAGGCGAGAGCGACTTTTGGATCGTTGACTTGGGATTGGATTTTCTCCACTGGCCAGATCAACGTATTTTCCAGTCCAAAATCAAACGACGCAAGGGAGTTGCTTGCAAGCTGCTCGAAAGCTCGCGACCCACGCGATCTTTAAGCGGCTATTACAAGGTTCGATCTTGGATTTCAATTGAAAATGGTGGCATCGTCTATGCTGAAGCATTCGATATCAACGATCGCAAAATGAAAGTGTTTGAGGTCGCCGGAGTGGAAAAGATTGAGGGCGTCTGGTATCTGAAAGGTTTGAGAATCCGAAATCTTCGTGATAAATCCATGTCAGTTCTAGAATTCGATAACAAGGCAATCAAGACCTTACCCTGATCTGAAATTATCCCTCACTTCTGTAAGGAGGGCATTGGGTTGCATAGCTATCCTTCAATCACCTTTTCCATCACGATCTTCATAATATTGGGTTACAATCTGATCTCTTTATTATAATTGCTGTAATTATTAAAGGATTCAAACTTCTCATCTAACTTCAAACAGAATGAGTATTTATGTTTATTCCATTTTTTACTGTCAAACAGCAAACAGCGGGCGTCGTCACTCGATTTGGTAAATTCACGCGCATTGCCGACCCTGGTCTAAATTTCCTGATTCCTTTCCTTGAGCGAGTTGCTGGATATGTCAACCTGCGAGTGCGCCAATTAGACGTCGAGGTTGAGACCAAGACTGCTGATAATGTTTTTGTAAAAGTGCTTGTTTCTGTGCAATTTTACGTACTTCCAGAAAAAATTTACGAGGCCTTTTATAGACTTGAAAGTCCCGAACGGCAGATTAAATCGTTTGTCTTCGATGTGGTACGTGCTCGGGTGCCTCGGATTCGTTTGGACGATGTTTTTGAGAAGAAAGATGAAATTGCCGATGTCGTGAAAAACGAACTTCAGCAGGTGATGGATGATTTTGGCTATGGTATCTTGAAAGCACTTGTCACTGACATTGATCCTGATGCCAAGGTCAAGGCAGCCATGAACGAAATCAACGCGGCTACACGCCTCAGAGTCGCAGCGACTGAAAAAGGCGAGGCAGACAAGATTTTGAGTGTCAAGGCAGCCGAAGCTGAAGCCGAAAGCAAAGCCCTCTCGGGTAAAGGCATTGCGGATCAAAGGCGGGCGATTGTTGAAGGGCTGAGGGAATCCGTGGACGAATTTCAAAAGACCATCCGTTCAGCCAGTGCGGCTGATGTCATGAACATGGTGTTGATGACCCAGTATTTCGATACCCTGAAGGATTTGGGGAACCAGTCCAGAACGAATACCATCATGATTCCTCATTCACCCGGGCATATGAATGATCTGGCAGGTCAAATCCGTGATGCCATGATTGCCGGTGAACAAGTGGGGGCTCAGCTCAACGATGTTGAATTACCCTCAGCGGAAAAATCATCCTAGTTGACTTTCTATCGATTACAACGAGTGCCTTCGGGAGGCTAGTTTCACCGCTGTATATAACCTGCCGCAAAAATTACCCAACGCGTTTACGCTTCAATTTGAACACACCATTAATTGCAGCGGCATTTCATGACGTGATCTTTTCAATGTGGGCGATCAATCTTCCAGGAAATTCTCACCTCAACTACCAGTGAGAATTTCCTGTCGAAATTCCTTAAGAAGATATGAAACTCATGGCAGTGACAAAAAATCAAGGGCTATCGGTAAATTCGGATCCAGGTTTGGTCTCTGACGCTTTCTTCATTGAAATCCTGAATGGCTGATATCTGCGCTGTCAATTGTTCAAGCTGGGTATGATAAGGATTGCTCACGTGAGTCTAATCGATCGGTTTTACCTTGATTCTCAGCTCAAGACAGCGACTATTATCCACCATGAAGCCAATGCAAACACGTAAGACTTACCTCCTTCATTGGGTGTGCATTTTTCTCTATATATTGACACCTCTTTTTTCTTCCGGGGCAGAATATTGGAATCGTTTTCGTGGTCCCAATGGAACAGGTATCGCAGATTCAACTATCAAGCTAAGAGACCTTCAAGAAGATGATATCGTATGGAAATTAAATCTTCCCGGTAAAGGGCATTCTTCGCCAGTGATTTGGGGGAGCTTTCTCTACCTGACTTGCATGAATGAAGATTCATCCAATTTTCATGTGCTTTCTATTCATCGAGAAACTGGCAATATCAACTGGAGTCGTGAAATGGCGTATCAAACGTTTTCAAAGCATGATTTCAACAGCTTTGCCTCGCCTTCAGCTACGGTTGATAAAGATCGGGTTTATCTATCCTGGGCCACACCCAAGCATTACTTTGTTGCTGCATTGGATCATGCTGGAGAATGGTTGTGGAAGAAGGACCTGGGGCCCTTTAGAAGCCAACACGGTGTGGGCGTTTCTCCTGTTCTGTATCAAGATAAATTAATCATCGCAAATGATCAGCTTGGGCAGAGTTTTATCGTTGCTTTGGATAAAACAAGTGGGAGTACCATCTGGAAAACAAAAAGACGAAGCGATAAAGCTGCCTATTCGACACCTTGTGTCTACCACAGACCTGATGGGAAAGATCAATTAATTGTTAATAGCGCAGCCGACGGTGTCAGCGGTCTTGATCCAGATAATGGAAAAGTTCTGTGGTCTTATGCCGATGCCTTTGATAAGCGCAGTTGTAGCTCTCCAATCGTTGCCGGAGGCCGGATTTTTGGTTCCTGTGGTAGTGGTGGTGGTGGTAATTTCGTCGTTGCGATCGATCCTCCTGCAGGCGCTCCAAAGGCAAAACCTAAGCTTGCCTATACAATCAAGCGTTCCGCGAATTATGTTCCCACGCCTATCGCAGTCGATGGTCTGGCTTTTTTCTGGAGTGATGGAGGTATCCTGACATGTGCCAACCCGGAAAGTGGTAAGATCCACTATCAGGAGCGCGTTCGTGGAAGGTATTTTGGGTCTCCTGTATCCAATGGAAGTGAAATTGCCTGCGTGTCAACCACGGGCGAGATTGTAGTGACTGCAGCAAGTGATGAATTTGAGATACTGAATCGCATTGATCTCGATACGAAAACCCACTCAACACCTGCATTTGATGAGGATTCCATGTATGTGAGAACTGTTTCACAAATCTTCAAATTCAAAAACTGAATCATATAAAGCTGTTTACCGTTGAACTAGCGGTGCTACGTTTTGTTTATATACCCAATGATGCATTTCAAGGAGTCATGGCATGAATCGTTGCGAAACGCACCTATACTGGATGTACATGAACATCACATGCCGGAAGTATATTTGTCATCCAAAACAAATCTTTTAGCATTATTTCAGCAAAGCTACGCGGGATGGACAGTGAAAAGACCCTATCCATTGCCAAGTGAACCCCACGAGGAATCCTCATTGAGATCCACATTGAAACCTTTCGGTTGGGATGACCTGAGGCCCTATCTGGTGGAGCGGGGTTCCAACAATTTTGTTCGGAACCTGACTCAAGGGATTCTTGCACTTCATGGAAATTCCGATTGGATCTGGATCAATGAAGGCAATTGGGAATCAGTGAATGCAAGTATCACCGCGAGCCGTATTGAAAATGGTTTTCAATCAAAATCTCTTTTACTGTCTAATGTGACCCAGGTGATCACCGATGATTATACGAATCCAATGCTCAATGCCCGGGAAACTCTTGGATCGCAGTATCAATCTGTGGTCAGGATAAATGCTTTTGCTTTGGGGTGGCATTCGAAATCCAAGGATCATAATGGGAATTCGGCGGCTGCTATCTTGAGTAAAGCCGGTTTTCACCCTGAATCTTTCGAAGATTATCTGGAAGCCATTCGTGGATTGGCGGGGCAAATGAAATCACGTGGGCAAGTAGCTTTCAAGAATGCGCTAGCCTATGATCGCAATATTGAATTTCAGGTGCCGAATAAATTACTAGCCAAGCGTGCCTGGGGAAAAAGTCATCCAAGTGAAGAGGAAAAACAAGCTTTTGGAGATTATGTGGTGGATTTTATTTGTCACCTTGGGGCAGAAATGGACATTCCCATGCAGATGCATCTAGGAACGGCTCTCATACGAACTTCACATCCCATGCATGTGGCGGGTTTGATTGAGCGCCATCCTGGTACACGATTCCTGCTGATGCACCTGGCATATCCCTGGAGCCGTGATCTGCTTGGTATGGCCTTTGTTTATCGAAATATCTGGATTGATCTTACCTGGTCCTGGCTGCTGAGCCCTTCACATTTCAAACTCGCGTTGCACGAAGCCATTGAGATATTGCCGGACGAGGGAAGGATAATGTTAGGTGGTGACAATTGGCACGTTGAAGAAACGGTTGGAACCATGCAAAGCTTCAGAAGTTTGTTGATCGAAGTTCTGGATGAAAAAGTGTCCAACGGTTACCTGCAAGCGGAGCAAGCACTTCAGCTTGGACAGAAAATACTTTTGCACAATGCCAAAGCATTTTTTCGACTTTGAGAAGTGTTTTGGATCAATTGCCAGCGGCGTATTTTCGAAGGTATTTGAAAGCGACTTCCCAATCATGCTGCATGGGGGCCTGGATTTTCTGATCTTCACCTGAAATGGGGTCAGGGAAATGTAATTCTGTCAAATGGATGGCGGCCCGGTCCAGCAGTGGGCGTTCGGGGCGATCTTTCTTCTGGCGGTAATTACGTTTCATTTCTGAGAGCATCAACAAACCTCCACCGTAAAGAGCATCTCCTACAACTGGAAGCTGTCTGCATCCCAGGTGTGCCCGGACCTGATGGTAGCGCTCTGTGACGGGAATACATTTTAATAGAGTGTAGCCCTGGAATTTCTCCAGAACTTCAAACTGAGTGACGGTTTTTTTACCTTCTTTGCTCGCCTTCATGATCCAGGGTTGAAAACGATGAGGCGTCAGCCTGAGGTCGACTTCGAATTGTTCCTCTTCAGGGCTGCCGTGAACAAGGGCATGGAAGAAACGATTAGGCTTTTCGGAATGGATACAATCTTTCAAGGCTAGCGCGCCAGATTCATTTTTACCCCACAAGCTGGCTCCTGTCGTTTCAAAGTCGAGGATGTTTGCTGGTTTCAAATAGTCGATACCACGCTCACGCATCCATCCAGCCTGTCGCTTTATGTCCTGCTCAACAATTGCCTGCATGTGTGGGCGATCTTGATGATGGTGGTCATGTTCCGTTCCCAGGTGTGTTTGCTTGTTCAGGCAAATCCATGTATCTGCCTCACCGATGACTTCCGTTTTCCAGGATAGCTCGTGTGTATGTGACGTCAGATGAATGAATTTTTTATTTTTGTCGGACATTATTTTGGGAATCCTGCCTGTCAGAAGAAATGGAAGCAAGCGACAACCCGCGCTGCATTAATTTCCGAAAGTTTTGCAATCTGCGTTAGGTGTTAACTTATCAATAGCGGTCATGATTTGATCCGCTGCTTCCTGATAAATTTGCTTTGTTCGTTCTTTGTCTGCAGTTCTTGCTTCGTTTCTTAAATCGTTTAGCCACAGTGGATTTCCCATTTTGACCTGCAAGCGCTTTGGTCTTGGCCACTTGAGGTGGCGCCCATAAGACGCGAAAGTTCCAAATACGCGGATTGGCACGACAGGAGCCTCGGATTTTATGGCCAATAACCCCACACCCGATTTTGCTCGCTGCAATTTGCCGTCATGGCTGCGGGTTCCTTCTGGAAACAGGATCACGGAATGGTTTTTTTTCAGGCTATTTGTTACCGCCCTGAGTCCTTTTGGGCTTCTTCCATTGCGATCAACGGGAATGACATTAATGTAATTAAGTATGTTTCTGAATATTGGGAAACGAAATAAAGTGTTGCGTGCCAGGTAATGTGTCTCGCGATTTAGACAGGAGCCAATCAAGGGAGGGTCCATGAAACTGGCATGGTTGGCAGCAAGTAGAACCGGTCCACTCAGTGGAACACGGTCTGCGTGATATATCCGGCAATCAAAGAGGACCTTGAACATTGCTCGAAAAGCACACCAAAATAAAAAATAACCGAACCGCATTTTCTATCCATCTTAATTGTTGCTTAATGCTTGATCACGAACTTCATTGTTGCGCCTGGTTTTTGCAAGATTCTTTAATTTCAGGAGCTTTTTCAGTGATGGCATCAATGATCAGCTGGCTGGATTCTTCAGGTGACAAGCCGGATGTATTCACCACCAGCGCTCCTAGAGGGACCATCAGGGGAGCGGTGGATCGCTGGCTGTCTCTTTGATCACGTTTGGCAAGATCTTCCTGCACACCCTCGGCTTCACGTCGTTTGGAACGTTCTGCCAGATTGGCATCCAGATAAAACTTATGTTCGGTTTCAGGGAAGATTTGAGTACCGATATCACGTCCTTCCATCACGAGAGAACCAAAATCGATACAATCGCGCTGTTTGAGCTTCATCCACTCTCTAACTTTCGGTACTGCGGCGACATGAGGGACGGCTGCGCTTGTTTCTGCAGTCCGAATCTCTGACTCTGGAAAATATCCATCCACCAACAATCTGACCTTGCCTTCAATACACATCAATTTGGTTTTCCACTTTTTACAGAGTTGAGCCACGGCTTTCGGATCGTGGATGTCGATGCGAGATTTAAGACAATACCAAGCCAAGGTGCGGAACATGGCGCCGGTATCCACATAAGTAAAACCCAATTTACGGGCGACAAGTTTTGCATTGGTGCTCTTGCCGCTTGCGCTTGTGCCATCGATGGCAATCACATTGGGGGATGTTTTCTTCATGGGTTGTTTCAGGCAATCAAATCGTTCGGACTCAGTAACTCCCCGGTTGAAGCGTTACAAATCTTCATGCTCAGTCCTTCCGGGGCAGGAGAAGCTAACTTTTGGAAGAAATTTGGAAAAGTTTTTTTCACGCAAGCAGGGTTTTTAATGACGATGCCGGGTATTTGAGTCCCAACAACTGCAAAGCACATTGCCATACGATGGTCATCATAAGTATCAATACTGGCCCCGTGCAGTCGACCTGGGTGAATCTTGAGCGTGTCCCCATGCTCTTCTACTTGAGCGCCGCACTTGGTAAGTTCTGTTTTCAGTGCTTTTACACGTTCACATTCCTGAACACGCAGGCGTCCCAACTCGCAAAAAGTGGTTGAATGAGACGACCAAGGAGCCACTACAATAGATGTCATGATGCTGTCACCCAGGTCTTGCTCACGCGAAATCTGCGGTGGCAATGGCAGGAACTTGGGGAATTCTGTATCAATCTGCCAATCGGTTTGAGGCCAATGAATAATTTGAATATTTTCAGAGGGATTGTTTCCGTGCTTGCTCATCAAGTGTTTGATCGCCCAAAAATAGCTTCCGCCCGATGCGTCCGGTTCGATTTGACAGGCCGCACCTTCATTTTGTGGAAATGATTCAATCATGGATCGGGTCATTTCCACGTAAGGTGCGTGTTCTGATTGCTCCAGCGGAGTGTTGATGTTCCAACCACCCGCTTTGGCTGACAGTAACAGCGCAGAGGCAAACTGAGAGCTTTCCCCAATGGAAACCGTGCATGAGCTACCAGGTCTTGGGCCTTGACCATGAACGATTGCTGGTAGATTTCCGTTTTCGGAAACAATCTGATATCCCAGTTCTCTCAGTGCCATGATCAGCTCCTTCTGTGGACGTTCATGCATTCTGTCCACACCGGACAACCGGTATTGACCATGGCCCAGACAAGTCATTGCCAGAAGAAAACGGGCGGCTGTTCCAGCATTTCCCACATGTAAGTCCAGTGGTTTGTTCAAACATGCTTGAGATGGTAAACGACCCCCTGAGCCGTGAACTTGGATTCGGCGGTTGGCTTCGTCACTCGAATCCTCTAAAATATTAATCTCAAACCCAATTTTACGAAGGCAATCGACCATGACCTGGGTGTCCTCGCTCCACAAAGCGCCTTCAAGGGTCCTTGCTCCATGACCGAGGGCGGCGAGAATCAAAGCGCGGTTCGTGATGCTTTTTGATCCAGGTACGCCTAACCTGACTTTCGCAGGTGTTTGTATCGGGTGAAGGAGGATGGCTTCAGGTAGTGGCATAACAGTAATGAAGAATGGGTGGAGGTGATCTGAATAATCTGTTACTTCACATCCTGATTGAGTCTGCGTTTATTGAAAGTTTTCAGCCAGGAATCGCGTTTGGATTTCCCCTCTTTCAGCCAGTGATAGAGTGCGGCATCGTCTTCCTCATGGATCCATTTTCTGACTTTCTGGCATTGTTCCTCAAAAGAATCCAATGAATTTAAAAGTGCGATCTTATTGGATGCCAGAATATCGCACCACATCTCGGGTGAACCGGATGCGACACGCGTGGTGTCTTTGAATCCAGTGCTGCAGAGCTTGGCCTGTTGGTCGCCGTGTTCTGGGGCCAGTATCCAGTCCGCTAACATGGTTGCGGTCACGTGGGGCAAGTGACTGCAGCGTGCTACCCTGATGTCATGCTCTTTCGCGTCCATGAGTTCGGGGATACCTTCTACTTGTCTCCACAGATGTTGAATTTTTTCGATGGCCTTCTCCGGTGAATTCTGTGTTGGAGTCACCACGCAGGTAGCACCCTGGAAAAGATCGGACCTGGCGTGCGCAAGCCCTTGCTGCTCACTGCCGGCCATAGGGTGTGAGCCTATATAAGTGGCGTTTGCCTTTGCGATTAAAGGTTCAAGTAATTGAACCAGAGGGCCTTTGACGCTTCCAACGTCCGTGACAAGTGCCCCGGGCTTCAAGTAGCTTTGCATTGCCTCGGTGACAGGCAGCATTTTTAACACTGGAGTGCAGAGCACCACCAGATCTGCATCCCTCACCACTTCTTCCAGATTCATGGAAGCTTCGTGGGCCACTCCTGCATGGAGGGCTTCATGGATTCGTTCATTACGACGCACAAAACCGGCGACCGTTTTTGCATGGTTGCCGGCGATCAGTGATTTTCCAAGAGAGCCTCCTAAAAGGCCTAATCCCAATAAACTAACTTTGTTCCACTCCATCGTCCTGCTGGCAGGGTGATTTGCAGTATTCGTCAAAGAAATCCCCCACGCAGTCCAAAGACTATATGGATTCAAAGAACGAATCAATCCATCAAAATCCCTTGGATTTCACGGGAAACGTATTCCAATATCAGATCGGGCAAAAGCGGAGATAAACCTACAGGGGTGCTGATCCAGATGCGTTTTCCGTGACGTTCTGTTGGGTTACGCCAAGTCGAGGTTCCTTGCTTGAGACTTTGTTTCAATTCTTTTTCCGTTTGTCCGAGCGCAACAGGAATATCCTGCGCTGCATGCGGTCCATCCGCGAGCATGAAAGGCACAACGACGACGTTTTCGCTAGGAGTGTTCCATTCATAGATCGCCTCAATGGCGGGCTCCTCTTCGATGAAAAAAGTGCGAACCTCCTGACATTTTTCTGAGTTCATAGCCAACTTTCCAGCTAATTTATCCACTGATTCGCGTGATTTAGCATGACGTGAGGTTCCGTGTCCGATCAGTGCAATGGATGCATTCGATAAAGGAATTTTGATGGGGAATGGATGCTCT
>JBDQII010000170.1:0-9692 GCA_040264395.1 Verrucomicrobiota bacterium | reverse complement strand
TTTGGGCCGTCCATTTGATGTCATGCATCTTTTCCATACCACTCATAGAATTCACTTTTTCCCGATCACGTCCTCTTGCCTCAAACCTTCACCACTTTCCTTGAGGGTGGCGAATTCGAAATCAATGATGCAAAAGCGCCCCAGCTGAGTGCTGTATGTCACGTTGCGCGCAAAAGGGTCATCATGAACGACGCCGAAAGATTCGAGCTCTTCAAACAGACTTTTGAGCTTGCTGGGGCTCAGGCTTTGCACAATGGCTCCTACATTAGTGGTCACGAGATAAAGCTCTTCAGGATCTTTTTGGACCAACTTAGGGACAAACTCACAACCCTGTTTTTCCAAGTATTCAAGCATACGGACTTCATTGTCAAAACGCTCTTGAGCATGTTTCCCGCTGAAGCGCTTGTGAACTCGACCGTCAAAGCCGATGTGCACCGCCGATCGCGGTGTGTTTTTCATTTCACGCATGAAAGTGTAAAACTAACACGAGCGTGAAAAGCGATCCAGTAAGTAAAACAGCGGGAAGAATAAGGAACTCCTGAAGCTGCTCGGTCTCTGTTTGGTCCGAGTTGAAATGCCCACGGCATCCAGCACGAGAAACCGTATCAAGATCAAAGATGCCTATTTGGCTTTATCCTTTCAGGAGTATGGTTAAACTTCGAAAACTACCCGTAGACAAAAAATATTTGAGAGATGGTTCGCTTTTTGCTTAAATAATTTCAGGGTTGCTGGTGCCTCTAATTGTCCAGTGCCTTTGACGTTAGAAAATAAAACTGAATTATTCATCATATGCCTAAATACAAGCTCGAATACATCTGGCTAGACGGCTACCAGCCGGTTCCCAACCTGCGCGGCAAAACCAAAATCGTCGGCGAAGCTCCTCAATCTGTGGAAGATTGCCCACTTTGGGGTTTTGACGGCAGTTCCACTCAGCAAGCAGAGGGTGGCAATTCCGATTGCATGCTAAAGCCGGTTGGGCTCTACCCCGACGCAGCACGCGACAATGCTTTCATCGTCATGTGCGAAGTCATGATGCCAGATTGCACGACCCCCCACCCTTCCAATTATCGTGCAACCATCCTGGATGATCCGGGAATGGATGCCTGGTTTGGCTTGGAGCAAGAATATTTTCTCTACCATAAAGAACGTCCACTAGGCTGGCCAAGCGAAGGCTTCCCTGGTCCCCAAGGTGAATACTACACTGGGGTTGGTTACGCCAATGTTGGATCTGTTGCCAGAGAAATAGTGGAACAACATCTTGAACTTTGCCTCGAAGCGGGAATTAACCATGAAGGTATCAATGCCGAGGTGGCAAAAGGCCAGTGGGAATTTCAGGTTTTCTCAAAAGGTTCCAAAAAATGTGCGGATGATATCTGGGTAGCACGCTACCTGTTGATGCGCCTTTGCGAATCTTACGAAGTGGATGTTGAATGGCATTGCAAACCTTTCCGCGGGGACTGGAATGGATCAGGCATGCACTGTAACTTTTCGACCAAATACCTGCGTGAAGTTGGCGGCAAAGATTACTTCTTGAAATTAATGGATGCGTTCGAAAAGAACAAGGAGGAGCATATTGCCGCTTACGGACCAGACAATCACCTGCGTTTGACAGGACTGCATGAAACCCAGTCTATCGACAAATTCAGCTGGGGTATTGCAGATCGTGGCGCTTCCATTCGTGTACCACACAGCTTTGCTCAAAATGACTGGAAAGGTTATCTGGAAGATCGTCGTCCCAATTCACAGGGTGATCCATACCAAATCTGCTCACGCGTTCTCAAGACGATTGCAGAAGTTCCAACTGCTTAGCCCATCCAAGTTGGTTATTGACCTTCGACAAGCCTTCTCTCCGATAGGAGGGAAGGCTTTTTTGTGTTTTACAAACATTCGATATTGAAGTCGTCTGTCCGCTGATCCCTGGCCTCATTAAAGTAATCAAGCTTGCTCAATTTGAGCCGGACAATCTCTGGTAAATCCATGTTGTCTGTCAATGCACTTCCGTTTTCCATTATCCATGCAGCAAAGGGTCCTTCAGCCTGAGGCGCTCCCAAAATTTCGAATTGGCTGGGGTCTAATGCAATGATATCGGTGACATAACGATGCGTCACCGTGCGAACCCCACGTATCCTGACTATTTTCTTCATGGTTCCAGTTTAACTCAAAAAAATTCAAGCGCCATTATCTTGAACCATGTAGGTAAATTAAAGTATTTCGAATTCATCTCCCTCCCAAAAGGTCTTTGATTCATGGAAAGTTTTTGAGATTGTTTTGGGATGCTCCTCTCACGAATTACAATCGCTATATGGATCGCAGTGTTGACGGTGACACCGACTCAAGCCGCTAAACAGATGAATGTTCTGTTTATCTTGGTGGATGATCTGGGCTATATGGACATTGGAGCTTATAACCCTGATTCCTTTTACGAGACACCTCACATTAATGCCTTGGCTCATCAAGGAATGCGATTCACCCACGGTTATGCAGCCAATCCTGTGTGCAGCCCTACTCGATACAGCATCATGACCGGAAAACATCCATCACGCGTGGATGCGACTAATTTTTTTGCAGGAAACCGCCAGGGAAAATTCAAGCCAGCAAAACTTAACGATCGCATGCCATTATCGGAAATTACCATGGCCGAAGCCTTCAAAGAGCACGGATATGCAACCTTCTTTGCAGGTAAATGGCACTTGGGCCCATCCGAAGAATTCTGGCCAGAGCATCAGGGTTTCGATACCAATAAAGGTGGGTGGCGAGCTGGCGGCCCGTGGAAAGCCGGGAAATACTTTTCACCCTACGCCAATCCTCGACTCAAAGATGGGCCAGATGGTGAGCATTTACCTTCTCGTCTTGCTTCAGAAACCATTGCATTCATGAGGCAGCACAAGGAGGAACAATTTTTGGCTTACCTTTCATTTTATTCCGTTCACACACCATTGATGGCTCCCGAAGCTCTGGTGCAAAAATATCGCGAGAAAGCGGAACGACTTGGATTGAGGAACAAAGAAGCATTTCAAGATGAGGAGCAAATCTGGCTCAATGTGAAACAGCCTCGAAAAGTAAGAACCCTTCAGACACATGCTGTCTACGCAGCCATGATGGAATCGATGGATACAAATGTAGGTCGCGTGCTGGATTCTCTGGTCGAAATAGGTATCGAAGACCGGACAATTATTTGTTTCATGTCTGACAACGGAGGTCTGTCCACCTCAGAAGGTTCACCAACTTCAAACATACCCTTACGGGGTGGCAAAGGCTGGATTTATGAGGGTGGGATCCGTGAACCATACATCATTAAATCACCGGATATGCAGCGCCCCGGCAGCACGAGCGGGTTCCCTGTAGTGAGTATGGATTTCTACCCCACGCTTCTTGAGTTGGCTGGGCTTCCACTGAAACCTGAACAACATCTGGATGGAATTTCATTGGCACCTATCCTCAAAGGAAAAAATGCCCCAAAACGCGATTCGTTATTCTGGCACTATCCGCATTACAGCAACCAAGGTGGATTTCCTGGCGGTGCCATCAGAACAGGTGATTGGAAACTCATTGAACGCTACGAAGACGGCCGGTCTCACTTATACAACATACGTCATGACTTGGGTGAAACGAAAGATTTGGCGAATCAATACAAAGAGCGTGCTGAAGCAATGCGTCAACAATTACACGCATGGTATCAGGAAGTGGATGCGAAGTTCCTGCAAGCAAAAGACAACGGTCCTGCACCTTGGCGGCCTTAAATTTTGTTTGGGAAAGTGTCAGCTATGGGTGCCTTTCTTGGAATTTATCAATCAAGCTCAACCCTTGGATATCAGAACGTGATCCAGATATTGAAGCCCAGAGGAAAAAGGCAATGTTACTCGTAATATCCGCAGTTGAACGATTGCCTTCTGTTTCGATATAAGATACAGATTAAGGATGGATCTAAACACAAATGTGGTCATCTATGATGGGGACTGCCCATTGTGCACTTTTCAGATGAAGTTGCTGACATGGATGGACTGGTTCAATGTGACGACCTTAGTTCCGTTATCCAATCCTAAGATACAAAGCATCGCACCGCAGTTGAAGCGCGAGGACTTGATGGCAGCAATCCATTGCATCGACAAAAAAGGAAAAATTCAGCGTGGTGCACGTTGTATTCGGTTTGTTTCCCTCAGAATGCCGCTGTTGATCCCACTAGCCATTATTCTTTGGATCCCTGGAGTCATTTGGATTGCAGAAAAGGTTTACCAGTGGATCAGTGCAAACCGGTTGATCCTGAGTCGGGTTTTTGGGTGTAAAGATGCATGTGGGATAGTACCGCAACGTCAGCGAAAACAGGAAGATGTGTTTAACAAAACTTCCTGAATACCTGACTGATTACTCCATTCTCAAAAAACCCCACAGAGAATGATTTCAAATTGCATTGATGCAGCACGCTTCAAGGTTTGCCATGAAAGGGTTGTGGCAGACCTCCTCGCATCTCGCAATGCATCTCATCACTGGGAGGGATACTTGTCGAGCAGCGCATTGTCCACCGCCACTGCTGTTACGGCTTTGACCCTTGTAAATGATGATCAGAAAAATAAATCAACAGACACCAAAGCATTTCAGGAAAAGGGTATTCAGTGGCTGACAGATCACGTCAATGACGATGGAGGTTGGGGGGATACGACACTGAGCTTGAGTAATATTAGCACGACAGCTTTGGTGTGGGCTACATTTGGAGCAGTGGAGGGAGCAGCGGAAACACATCATGAGTTGATGTCAAAAACCGAGTCATGGCTGAGAGAAAAAGCGGGCTCCCTCTCCGTGGAATCTCTTTCCAAAGCAATTATTCACCGGTATGGAAAAGATAAAACCTTTTCAGTCCCCATACTCACGATGTGTGCGTTATCCGGACGTTTTGGAACCGGTCGAGCGGCATGGAAAACTGTATTAGCCTTACCCTTCGAACTCGCTGCATGCCCCCCAAAATGGTACGCAGCCATGCGACTACCAGTGGTCAGTTATGCCTTGCCGGCTTTGATTGCCATCGGCCAGGTACGGCATTATCGGAGACCAACAAGAAACCCGATCACACGATTGCTTCGTTATTTAACAAAAAAGTCAACTCTTCGACGGCTACTCAATATTCAGCCCTCGAGCGGCGGTTTTCTGGAAGCCACACCGCTTACCAGCTTTGTAGTCATGAGTCTTGCGGGCTGCAAATTATCAACTCACCCTGTAGCTCAGGCAGGAGTTGAATTCCTAAAAACATCCATGCGCCCGGATGGAAGTTGGCCCATCGACACAAACCTTGCTACATGGGTCACTACACTCAGCATTCAAAGCCTGGGAACAAGAGGCTTGAATGGAATCCCCGTGAAGGAGAGAAACAGCATCCAGTCGTGGCTCGTAAATCAGCAGTATAAGCAAACCCACCCTTTTACTCAGGCGAAACCCGGAGGGTGGTCGTGGACTGACTTACCCGGGGGTGTTCCGGATGCGGATGACACACCGGGTGCACTTCTGGCATTGCATGGTCTAACAGAGGATCCATCATCCATTGAAAATCAGGCTTTGATGGGAATCCAATGGTTGCTGGATTTACAGAACAGTGACGGTGGGATCCCTACCTTTTGCAAGGGTTGGGGTAAGCTTCCTTTTGATCGCAGCAGTTCGGATTTAACCGCTCATTGCTTACGTGCCTGGAGCCTTTGGTATTCACACATGCCGCAACTCACTCAAAAAGAAATCGACAAAGCAATTCGGAGAGCGGTGTTTTTTCTGGAATCGAATCAATTCGAAAATGGATATTGGCTTCCATTGTGGTTCGGAAATCAACACGCGGCAAATGATGAAAACCCGATTTATGGCACGAGCAGAGTCTTGGAAGGTTTGCTTTCGCTCGAATCACCACACGATCAAAAGGTGTGTCATATGTTGGAGAAGGGGCTGAAATGGCTACTGGAACAACAAAATCCCGATGGAGGCTGGGGCGGTATTTTCAACACTGCATCCACAAACGAAGAGACGGCTTTATGTATTTCAGTAATTGCCCTGGTGTTGAAAAAAGGGAAATTTGATAATCCAAGGACAACTGCAAATTGCGAGAAAACGTTGAGCCGTGGGCTGAAATGGTTACTACCTCGCATAGAGAACAATGCTTATCAGAAGGTATCGCCCATCGGATTTTATTTTGCAAAACTGTGGTACTTCGAAGCCATGTATCCTCTCGTATTCGTGGCAGGTGCCTTGAATCAGGTGGATCAGTTATTGCAAAAGGAAAACCTCGATAGTTAAAGCTAAGACAATATCCAAATCGTGACAATACCGAGAAACAAACCTGCCCCTCCCATGACGCTCACCCATAAAGGTTCATCGCTCGATCCATGATGCTTTTTTGGTTTGGAAGGTTCAGTTGGTGGGTCAAGGGGCAATCGAGACTTTGTTCTTTGTCTACCTCTCGCCTGAAAGTCTATCCCTCTCAAGATGCTGTTGTCTTGAGGATTTAATTGCTCAGACCGTGCATCACGTTTTACGAATTTTGATAATGAAACACGACGGAGCTGCAGTTTTCTGATGGATTCATTCTGCCAATCCAATGTTGATATACTTTTAATCATCACGCCCATATCATGCCCGCCACCCTCGGACATTTACTGGCCATGGGGACAAATTTAATCAGGAACAATGACTTGAAGCTTTTTTGAGGACATTTGAAAACTTGCAGGTAGCTGGCCTACGACTTCACCCTCGAGTTCAAAATAAGCCTGGCCTTCAGATTTCAATTCCAATGAAGTAGATTTCAAATAAGTTACCCCTGATTGTGTATGCAGCTTATTCAAAAACAATCCAATCCCTCTCCATGGTAATTGGAAGCATTTAACATCTTGAAACACGATTGCGTGGATCAATCCGTCGTCCAAATTCGCATCAGGGAATACACGAAATCTGCCACCATAATAGGCCCCATTTCCCAGCAAAACCAATTTTCCTTCAACTTGCATCCCTTCTGCTGTGTGGCACTGAATTTGAGGCAAACTTTTACCTAACACCTTCAAGCCGGCAACGACGTAGGCAATGGGACCTAATTGTTTTTTTATTTTCAGATTTACCGCCTGAATGGCAAAAGCATCCAAACCTGCTCCTCCCAATTGGACAAAGTAGCGTCGCTTCTCAAGACTACCTTTTTTGAAACAAACGATCGGTAAATCAATATTACGGGAAACCCCCTTGCATAAAACCTCTTTGCATCGTGCAATATTCATCGAAAGCCCAAGCTCTTTCGCAAAAACATTCACCGTGCCAAGCGGCAGGACGCCCAAACGAAATTCACTACAATCAATGTTGGAAGAAAGGAGCCCATTCAATACTTCATAAACCGTCCCATCACCACCTGCAGCAATCACAGTGGTGAAACCGTTCTGGATCGCCTCGGATGCAAGCTTTTCGGCGTCACCTGCACCACATGTCTCCATGACGACACCCATTTGACTCCACTCCTGTCGTCGCTCCAAAAAGAAACGAGCTCTGTTACCACGAGCTGAGGGATTAGTAATGATGCATGTTTTTGAAGAAAGTAAGCGCATAATAATATGGATGATCTATTGCGTCATAAAACATTGTTAGGACACGAAAACTTTCGAATAGTACGTTATTGTTCGAACTGACCATGCATTATCAAACGGCCCTTAAAATTATAAATACGCGATTACTATTACCTAAATTGAGCAAATGAATTTTTGGATGGGACTATCCAGAAAACACCCAGCATGGGGAAGTTATATTACACTCTGAGGGGGAAGCTGCAACCATTGAACCCTTGAAAGATCATATGTCTAATTATTAAATCATATTGACATTCGATCTTGGGACTAGAGTTCAAGCCGTTTGTCTCAGCCGACTCTTTGTTGAATTTGGTGAGATACAGAAATAAGAAAAACCCTCATATTTTGGAAAGCGATATTGTCCATCATTTCCTGAGACATGCTGGAGGCAAGTCATCTGACAGGACTTTACACCCGGCTACAAATCTACGACAAAATCGCGCTTTTAACAGTTTCAACAAACAATAAATCTGGATACTTATTGAACAGGATTCGATGAAAACGTAACGATCGTATCCGGATGTGCAAAACAGATCTTTCTAAGTCACTATTGACAAAAATAATGAGATCGAAATCCAAACGGAATTCCTTGGTTTAAGCTCAAGTAGCAGGATTTCATTGATAAAAAGTTCAGCACAACTCTAATTGAGGCGATTGTTGAAAGTATTGAAGAAAACATCACATTTTGAAGTGCTTTAAATCCTTACTTTTGCCCAATACAACGGATTTTATTTGATTTCATAAACTTTCATGATTCACAGACAATTTTTATTTTCCAGATAAAAGTGAACCTTTAGGTTTAGATGACAAAATGAAAAAAAAAGCCCACCAAAAGGTGGGCTTGACGAAAGAAGAGAGAATTACACGTTAAAGAGTGTAATCACTCAGATCAAGGTCTGGAGAAATTTCGAGAGTTTCCTGGAGATTGACAGGCGTTGATGCAACTTCGTTTGTAAAACCGTCCACTACACTTTGGTCAACCTCATCACTTTCTCCGAGGCCGTTTTCTGTTTTGTAGTTTTCAATTTTTTCAGCAACGATTTTTTCCCTTATAGCCTCTACAATTTCTTTTTGGATTTCCTCCGAAATCCTATTTACGTCAGTTCCTGGGGCCCCAGCTTGGAACTGGTTGATATTTACCAAATCAACTGGGAAAAATACAATTTCGGGCTCATCTTCGCCGTTTTGAGTCACAGGAACGAGACTACCAATGGGTACTCCGCTACGAGTAACAATTGTACCTCCGCCAGCAACCGTTTGAGCAACAGGACCAGAAGACAAACGAACAGGAGATTTGCTTGTTTGAGGGGAAGTAACTGCAACAATACCCACGATGCGAGCTGCATCCGCGGGAAATACTCGAATAGCAGAAGCGATTATGTCGTTAGCAAATTGAGGAGCTAATAAAGAAGCAGCCCTGATAATCTGATCACCGAATTGAGGAACGATGGTGGAAGCCCAAGAGACAACGTGTGATGCAATCTCAGGAGCTACTCTCACGATGCTGGCGGTCATTTGCACTGCCAGCTGAGGACGTTGGTGCAGGACCGCGTTGAGAACCATTTTGGTCGTAGCCAATCGATCTTCCTTTTTGGCTGCCTTGATGATTTTTGCAGCTTGAGCTGGTATCTCTACGGCAGAAAGACCTGTAAAAGATGATTTTACACCTTTAGAGATGACACTTGAATTACTTACCGCCGAACCCACTTTGGATGCTTGTGCGGAGGAGAATGCCAACATTGCTGATGCTAATACAACACTTGTTTTCATCTTGATTAACATATTATTTGGAACTTTGAGCTTTGTATCCCCAAAAAAAAAGCCCGCCATATGGCGGGCTTTTTTTTGGGAATACTTAAATTTTATTCGTTGTATTTAAGGTCCTCGATTGGGACATTGTTTTCTATCGCATCATTGATCGTTTCAAGAGTGACAGCAGGATCTATTTCTAGTCTCTCTTGCAGATCAATATCATCTGTTTTGACTTCTGCGGCTATTTCTTCTCGCTGAGCTTCAACCGTTGTTTCAATCTCTTCTAGCTGCTCAGCAGTTGGTTCTTCTCCATTGTTCGCTGCTTTGAAAGTTTCGACTTCCTCGGCGACTTTTTGCTGAACTTGC